>JAYGDV010000260.1:0-3864 GCA_046582735.1 Planctomycetota bacterium | reverse complement strand
CAGAGCGTCGGCTATTTCGTAACCGGCCTCGGTGCCATGACAGCGGTTCTCCTGCTTGTTTTCAAAGACACCATCCTGTCGCTGGTAGCCTCGGTCCAACTCACCCAGAACGACATGGTACGAGTCGGCGACTGGATCGAGATTCCCGGCACAAGAGTGGACGGTGATGTGGTCGATGTCGCTCTTCATACGGTCAAGATCCAGAACTGGGACAAGACCATAGCTACCGTGCCGACCGCCCAGCTCATCCAGAAGCCCTTCAGGAACTGGAGGGGCATGTCCGAATCAGGCGGGCGCAGGATCAAGCGATCCATCAGCCTCGATATGTCGACAATCCGTTTCCTCGAGAAAAACGAGATTAAAGAATTCTCGAAGTTCGCTCCCCTCAAGGAATACATGGAAGGGAAAATCGACGAACTCGAAAATCACAACGCCGGGAAGGCTGAGGGCGACGGTCTCAGCTGGGAGCCGCGGCGGCTGACGAACGTCGGCACACTGCGGGCCTATATCATCCAGTACCTGAGGAATAGCCCGAAGCTCCACCAGGAAGGAATGACGCTGCTGGTCCGCCAGCTGCAGTCCGGACCGCAGGGGCTCCCCATCGAGATCTATTGTTTTGCCAACGATACCGCCTGGGCCAACTACGAAGATATCCAGGCTGATATTTTTGACCACCTCCTGGCCAAGCTCCCCGAGTTCGGACTCAAGGTCTTCCAGGAGCCCAGTTCATCTGATTTCCAATCGCTCAGGCCCTGACCTCGGCTCCCCACCATGAAAAAACCCGCACTCACCCTGCTCTTCATGCTCTGTAGCTCTCTCTCAATCAGTGCTGAAAGAAAATTCGTACAGCCCGAACTCATTATCGATGACAGGTTCACCATCGAGCTTGCAGCGGCCCCACCCCTCGTGGAGCATCCGATGCTCGCCACGATCGACCCGCAGGGGCGCATGTTCATCTCAGAGAGTGATGGACAGAACCTCCAGAAGGCCGAGCTGCTCAAGCAGAGGCCCCGCTTCGTAAGAATGCTGGAGGACACCGACCGGGATGGTGTCTACGACAAGAGCACCATATTCGCTGACAAGATGGTCATGCCGGAGGGCGCACTCTGGCACCAGGGAGCGCTCTATATCATCTCCTCCCCCTACCTCTGGCGTCTGGAAGACACAGATGGAGATGGAGTGGCGGACCGGCGCGACAAGATCATGGGCTATATGGAATTCGACGGACGGGCCAACCAGCACGGCCCCTGGCTGGGCCCCAACGGCCTGCTCTATTTCACCGGTGGAATTTTCGGCTACGATCTCGTCGGCAGCGATGGAGTCCATGCAGTGAAGGGGACCTCCGCAGGCGTCTTTGCCTGCCGCACGGATGGATCCGACATCCGGGTTATCTGCCACGCGGGGATCAACCCGGTCGAGCTGGCCTTCACCCCCTGGGGGGATATGCTCGGAACCTGTGCAATCTTCGACAGCGTGGGTGGACGACACGACTCCTTGAACCACTGGATCCACGGTGGGCAATACGGCCCAAAGGATTACGGCTCCACCCGCGAGGGCCCGGCGAGCCTGAAAAGAACCGGCTACCGCCTCGGCACCGTGGTGCGCTGGGGACAGGTGGCACCGGCGGGCCTGCTGCGCTACAGGGGAAGGCACCTGGGGAAAGATTTCCTCGGAGACTTTTTCAGCTGCCACTTCAACACCCACGAGGTTCGGCACAGCAGCCTCGTCCCCTCCGGCTCAACCTTTGGCGCCGAGGACGAGGTCTTTCTCAGGTCCCCCAGTATCGACTTTCACCCCACCGATGTGCTGGAGGACCACGATGGAAGCCTGCTGGTCATCGACACCGGTGGCTGGCTCAGCTGGGGCTGCCCTACATCCAAGCTCGCCAAACCCCAGCTCCGCGGAGCCATCTACAGGATCCGCAGAAAAGGTGGCGCAGGAACCACTGACCCCCTCGGCAGTAAAATCGACTGGAAGAACGGCTCCCATCGATACCTCGCCAGCCTGCTGGCTGACGAGCGCCCCAGGATTCGCGACCGCGCCAGGGAGACATTGGTAAACCGGGGAACAAAATCTGAAAAAGCCCTGGTCAGCTTCCTCTCCGGTAACAAAAACCCGGAAGCCAGGGCCCGGGCAATCTGGACCCTTTCCAGGACCGGTGGCAAAGCTGCCCTGGCGGCCCTGCGAACAGCTCTCAACGACAACCACGCAGGGGTCAGCCAGGCAGCAGCGCGCAGCCTCGGAGAACTGAAAGACAAGGCTGCCGTCAAATCTCTCTGCCTGATTGTGACCAATGGCACACCAGGAGCCCGCCGTACTGCTGCAGAATCCCTGGGTAAGATCGGTGACCCGGGATCGATCCCGGCCCTCCTGGAATCAATCGAGACCAGCTCCGATGATTACCTCGACCACGCCCTGTGCTACGCGCTCATCGACATCGGAAACGCCGGGGAAACACTCGCAGGCCTCAAAAGCCGTTCCTCCCTGGTGCGCCGGCTCAGCCTCATTGCCCTTAACCGCATGGGCACCGAGCTCAGCATTGACCAGGTGCTCCCCCTGCTGGACACCGACGATCCCGCCCTCAAGCGGGCGGCTCTTGAAATAGCTGCAGGCCACCCCGCCTGGGCAAAAAACATTGCCGCCCTTATCGATGGCTGGCTCAAGGCCAAGGCACCCGATGCCAGCCACCTCACCATGCTGCGGGGATCCATCAAGGCTTTCAGTTCTGACGCCGGAGTACGCCGCGTTGTTGCCAGCCATCTCGAGGATGAGGCCAGTGCCGGCAGAAAGCTGGTACCCCTGCTCGATGCAATCGCCCGCTGCGGAAGCACGGGGTTGCCCGCAGAATGGGTAAAGGGATTTCACGAGGTGCTCGACCGCAACGACAACTCCCTGAGAGGCCAGGCAGTCGCCACCCTCCGGGCCCTGGGGGAAACGGGTTTTCGCACAAGGCTCCTCGAGCTTGCCCGGACTCCCGGACTTCCTCTTGACCTGAGGGTCTCAGCGCTTGCCTCGGTTACCCGTGACAGGGGTGAACTTGACGATCTTTCCTTCAGCCTGCTGCTTGCCCAGCTCAATCCCGACAGGCAATCCTCCCTGCGGCTCCAGGCAACCCGGGCACTGGCAGATGCAGCACTCAACCTGGAACAGCTCGGCAGGCTCGCGGAGCGACTGCCCCAATGCGGCCCCCTCGAGCTGCCACTGCTTGCCGGAGCCTTCGAGCGCCCCGCAACGGGCTTCCATGTCAACGTGGATGTAGACGTGAAAGATGCCGCAAGCGGGCGCGTTTCGGGAACCCACAGTGGAAAAGCTGCCCTGCAGAGCGACCCGGCCGGCGACCAGGCCACCTGGAATTCCTGGAATCCCCTCTCAGGAGCAAGGCTCAACGAGCTGGTCGACTCTGCCGGCAACATCGTTCCCCGGCTGACTGTCAGCAGCCCTACCGGGGCCGGGCTGACAGGTTTTGCCCGGGGTAGAACGAACCCGCTGCTGGTTGACTTCGTCTTCAACGGAAAGCAGGGCGGCGGCGGGGTCCACCAGGAATTTGTAACCGGGTTTGATCTTGGCGGCCTCGACCCGGCCGGAGCCTACGATCTCGTGTTCTACGGATCCTGGGAACCGCTGGGTGAAAAGAGGCAGGGAGCTGAGGTCCGCATACAGCACCTTGGAGGAACCGGGAAAAAGAACATAGCCGGCATGGCAACCGACAAGGATGTCTTTAAAGAGGGGATCTCTCACGCCTCCTTCAACAATCTGCGTCCCCTTGCCGACGGCAGGATCAGGGTTTCATGGACGGCCTCGATCGATGACCGCAAAGAGAACCAGGGCGCCTTCAACGGCTTCACCCTGGCCTCGAGGACGGTG
>JAYGDV010000244.1:0-7351 GCA_046582735.1 Planctomycetota bacterium | reverse complement strand
CGGCGCACTCCTATTGCCTGCTTACAGGGGAGGAGAGTACCTGGCCGCCCCTCCGGAAGGTCTTACCGAAGAGCCTCATGCCGTTGAGTCACTGCCAAGCCCGCTGGATCATCTCGAAATCAGGTATCTCCCGCAGCCCGGCAGTCTTCCGGTAGGTTTTCGCAGCTTTGAGGTCCTGACCATGGCGACCTTTACCTGGGCTGTGATCCTGCTGGTGCTGATGATCATTGTGGGTGTTTTCTATACCCTTCGTTATGTCCTGATGGAGACCAGGACCGCGCGCCTGAAATCGGATTTTGTCAGCTTTATCAGCCACGAGTTGAAAACTCCTCTGGCTGCGATCAAGATGCTTTCCGAGACTATCCGGGAGGGGCGTGTGAGCGGGGAAGAAGAACAGCGCGAATGTCTTGAATTGATCGAGAAGGAAAGTGACAGGCTCTCAAGCCTGATCGACAAGGTGCTCGCCTATTCCAGGGTTGAGCGGGAGCAGAAGGTATTCCAGTTCTCCAGCTGCAATATGGCGGAGGTGGTCGATGAGGCTATCGCTATTTTTCATGTGCATACCGCTGACCGTCCGAGGGAGATCAAGCTGCACAGTGTGCAGGAGATATCCAATATCCAGATGGATCGTGCATCGATGGTGGAGGTGGTGCTGAACCTGCTTTCAAATGCTGAAAAATATTCTCCGCGGGATACGGAAATCGAGGTCAACATCCGGGAGACGGTGAGGGACATCGCGGTCGAGGTTGTCGACAAGGGGGTTGGAATTCCCAAGCGTGACCAGCGGCGGATCTTCGAGAAGTTTTTCCGCGCTGACGACCTTCTGACCAGGGAGGTTGAGGGTACGGGTTTGGGCCTGGCTTTTTCACGCTACATTGCCAATGTCCATAACGGTGATATAAAGGTCTCCAGTCAACGGGATGCAGGCAGCATCTTTACCCTGCAGTTGAAGAAAACACATGTTCTTGCCGAGTGACAGGTACCGTGGCAGAAAAAAAACAAGGCGGCAAAAAACGGAAAGCGCGGGTGCTTATAGTAGAGGATGATACATCCCTGCTTTTCGGGCTGAAGAAGAACCTCCAGTTTGAAGGCTACGAGGTTTTTACCGCCTCCGATGGGGAGGCCGGGTTGGGCATGGCGGTCGATGAGAGGCCTGATCTCATTGTTCTCGATGTGATGCTCCCGCGTATGAACGGTTTCGAGGTTTGCGAGGTTCTACGCAGCAACGAGATTGAAACCCCGGTTATTTTCCTGACGGCAAAATCTCTCCCGGCTGACAAGATCACCGGGCTCAATCTCGGCGGCGACGATTACATGACGAAGCCCTTCAGCGTTGGGGAACTGCTGGCCCGGATCAAGACCGTCCTGCGCCGGGTTTATTCGGCGGCGGGAAAGAAGCTGACCATGGGTCCTCTCGAAATTGACCTGTCGGGCCGTGCGGTGAAGCTTCATGGCAAGGAGGTAGACCTGACCTCGAAGGAATTCGAGTTGCTCTGTTTCATGGCACGTAATTCCGGCAAGGTGATGCCGCGTGAGAATATTCTGCAGAAGGTCTGGGGCTACAACTACTACGGGACGGCCCGTACGATCGATAATTTCATCAACCGATTGCGGCAGAAGATCGAAGAAAACCCTCTCAAGCCCCGTTTCCTCCTGACGGTGAGAGGAGTCGGATACAAGTTCTCTCCTCCCGGGAACTGACAGGAGCCCGCAAGTTCTTTGTTGCGCTCCATTTGGAGTCTTCTCCAGAGCCCCCGTTTTTTCCGTCAGCGGTGACAGTACGGTGACACGACGCCCGCTAAGATGTTCGTATAGCGGCCCAGGTCGTGAATACCGTTACGATGGAATTCAGGGTAAATCCTCTCTTCTTTTCTCTCTTTTTGTTTCCAGGATTGTCCTGGGTCGCTGGTTTTTCCCCTCACTTGTTGGTCAGTTATGTACTCCTCTCCAGTTCTGAAAGCCGGATTTTCTACCCTGGTCGTCGCAGTGGCGGGCGTTTTTGTGCTCGAGTCTGTTGCGATCGGTGCCGGGGGATTTTCTGTACCAGGGCCGGGCGTTGCCTTTACCCGTGCATGGCGAACGGAAAACCTTTCCGGCGATTTTTCCCAGGCTGCAGAGGCATATGAAAGACTCTATAAGATTCCGGCAAAAGCAGTTCCGGAAAAAGCGGGTTCCCAGGTATCTTCCCCGCAGCTCGATCGCTTACGTGCGGCCTACAGGGCAGGGCTCTGTTTCGAGGCCATCGGGAACGTCAGGCGGGCAGGTTTTGCCTACCAGTGGATTGAGCGAAGCTATTCGCAGATCAGCAACGAACTGCATTCGAGATATTCTGCAGACAGGGGCCTGCAGGATTACCTCAGCATCCTCAGCGAGCGCTGCTCGCTTCGATCCCGGCGCCTTAAAAAGGCCCAGGCAGAAACCGAGGTTGAGAAATCCGCATTAAATGAGGTCGTCAGGGAGTTCGAAGAATACAACCGCAAGGACAAGAAGATTCTCGAAAGTTTCCGCCAGCAGGTCCACGAGGTTCGCTGGCGGGTAGCGGCCGCAGACGAGCTCGCTGCCCAATTGCGACGCGCAGGCGTCGATGTGATTTCCCCGGATCGACTGCCCTCCACGGGAGCAGATGCAGAGACCTTGCGCTCCCTGGTGATGGCACTGCAGCGGAGTGAAGTGACCCAGGGCGCTGATAGCGCGCTCGATTTTTCCTCCTATCTCAAGAGGCGTTTTCTCCACCGTGCGCTGGAGGCCCTGGCCAGGGAAGAAACCGACAGGGCAGGCAGGGAGGTGTCGATCTCCCTCGCCCTCGATAACGACTATGTTCTTGCGCTGAGGCTTCGAGATGCCCTTGGGCGGGGCGGCTCAATTTCCTTTCTCTCAGAGGAGGCCCGCAGCTCCGCCTTGCGGCAGCAGAAGCTTCATGCCGGAGATGTCCGGGTCCGTGCCCGGGGTTACCTGGTTTCGGATGCAGGGGTTCCTGACCGCCGAGCCCGCGCTCTTCGCAAGCTCATGAGCGCCAGCCGTATTTTCTGCTGTGAGCCAGAAGCGGTCATTGAAGATGGTGATCTGTCGCAGCTCATCAAGAGGATTCAACTCGGCTGTCTTCGTAACGGGGGCCTGGGGCGGGAGGAGTCGATCAAGAAATTACTGGGGACTGCTCGTGAGCAGCTGGGGACGATCCTGGGGCAGGCTGAAGAACTTGTAGGTCTCTTCACTCGCAGCCTCTTTCAGAAGGTTTCTCTGTCGAGCCGTGTTGATCTCCGGCAGGAGCCGATGACTGTCGTTCTCGACCTGGCCGGAGTCATGAAAAATGAAATGGCTGCTGCCGGCGAACTGGGGAACAAGTCCCGCCTGGAGAGACTCAGATTCAAGCTCGACCGTCTCGAGGGATGGTTTCCGCACTGGAAGGAGTCTATCAGGGGGCCCTGAGGCCCTTGTTTGAACAGGATGAAGAATATATTGTCCCGCTGAGCCAATGCCACCCCGGCAAGGCGGGTAACCTATGAGGGTAAGAGTGCCACCGGCAGAACGGCCGAGAGCTTTTACCCTCTTTTTTTTTAAAACTCGTCACTCCGGCAGCCATTACTTGAAAGCGGGCAAAGTCCGCAGGTATGATGGCCGCTGTTGCAGCTGCCTCAGTTGCAGTGGCCGTCGAAAAACAGCTTTGGTAACCCGTTCATGCGTTTATTGCCTGTATTGGTCCTGGCCCTGGCTATTTCTCCTTCCGTCGGGTTTGGTGAAGAGCAGAAGGGGGAGTGGCCCTTCAATCCTGTCGCGGCAGTCCAGCCGCCGGAGGTCAAAACGCCCGAATGGGTGAGCAACGAGATCGATCGCTTCATCCTTTCAAGGCTGGAGGCTAAGGGGTTGTCTCCGGCTGAGGAGGCCTCTCCCCGCACCCTGGTTCGGCGTCTCTATTTCGATCTGCTTGGCCTGCCCCCGAAGCCCGAGGTTGTTGAAGCTTTTATTGCCGATAAGGATCCGAAGGCCTACAGCAAGCTGGTCGACAGCCTTCTTTCCGACAAACGCTACGGTGAGCGCTGGGCCAGGTTCTGGCTCGACCTGGCACGCTATGCAGATACAGCCGGCTATGAGGGGGACCCCGATCTTCCACACGCCTGGCGTTACCGGGATTACGTGATTGACGCCTTCAACTCCGACA
Source organism: Planctomycetota bacterium (assembly GCA_046582735.1). Classification (GTDB taxonomy): domain Bacteria; phylum Planctomycetota; class UBA8108; order UBA8108; family UBA8108; genus UBA8108. The sequence goes on along the minus strand of JAYGDV010000244.1, from coordinate 3,195 downwards.
AGCCCTACAATCTTTTCATCAGGGAGCAGCTCGCGGGCGATGAGTTCTCAGACATCATGGGGGCCGGTGATCTTCCGGGGGTTAAGCCCGAGCATGTCGTAGCCCTGACCTTTCTGCGCCTGGCCCCTTTTACCGAGCCGCGCGGGGATGAGACTCGTCATGAGTTGCTGAGCGAGATGACGTCTACGGTCTCTTCCGTTTTTCTCGGCCTCACAGTGGGCTGCGCGAAGTGCCACGATCACAAATACGATGGGATTCCGACCAGGGATTTCTACAGGATGAAGGCCTTCTTCTCCACGGTCCAGATTCCCCGGCCTGAGCCCGGCGATGGTTTCCAGATTGGCGGCCCTTTGCCGGCTGGCTTCTATCGTCCAGGTGAGAAGAAATGGGCCGAGAATCTTCGCGGAAAACTCGACAGTGATCTGAAGAATTCCAAGAAGCTGCTGGGTGCATTCGTCGAATCGTTGAAGCCCCGGCTTGGCGATGCGGGTTCCGGGGCGGCCATCCAGGCAGGGGGAGGCCCGCTTGGGAATAATTACGCCTTTGAAAGCCGGGGAGTGACCGATGGCAAGCCGCACATCAATGTGCTCAACAGCGATGGCCGGCGCTGGTCTTTCTATACCGATGGAAAAGCGGCCGGGGTGGTGGGGACCTTGAGTGGCTCCAATAGTGGAAACTGGTTTGGTGATATTCCCGGGCCGGAATTTATCAGCATTGGGAAGCATACCCAGGGATCCGGAAAACCCGGAGGCAATCCCTACCGGGGGGCCTACGGGGAGCTCCTGGTCTACGACCATCCTCTTGCCGAGGGTGAGCGCGCTGCCCTGCAGGAATACTACGGACGCAAATATGCGGGCAAGGCTGCAGGCCCTGTCGAGCCCCCGCGCAAGGGCCTGCGCTACTGGCTCGATGCTTCGGATCTCGATGCGGACCAGGAATCAGCAAACCCCGCCTCAGGAACCCCTGTTTCGAATTGGAAAGACAGGATCACCGGCCTGGAGCTTGTCCAGGTCGATGGCAAGCTTCAGCCCAGGCTGACGACGATTGGAGAAGGGGCATCCGCCGTGAAATTCGATGATGATTTCATGGTCGGCGCGGCGAAGGGGGCAACCTTCCTGAAGGACCAGGCCGGATCGATCGTTTCCATCTACAGCCCCCGGCTTTCAGCTGAAGGCTATGGTTTCGAGGTGGGTGGCGGCGGGTGCTATATCACCACCGCGGTAAATCCAGCCGCCGCCGGGGGCCGCTCCATCGACAAGCTTATCGGGGATTTTTCAAACGGTTTGTTTACCTCAGAGGAGCGCTACCGCTACCGCTACCTGCGCACCAGGGACAAGTTCGTCAAGCAGCACCTCAAGAGGTTGAAGCCTGTGGCGATGTCCTTGCGCCATTCCTATGGCCCTCCCTATGAACCGGGCGTCCCGAGCACCCATGTCATGATCCGCGGGGAGTACGACAACCCCGGAGAGATGGTGAAGCCCGGCTTCCTCAGCTGCATAACGGGGAATGACGAGCCGGCTAAGATCCGCCTCGATCCCTTCAAGCGCTGGCCGACAAGGAGCAGGAGGATGACGCTGGCCAATTGGATCGCCAGCGGCAGGAACCCCTTGACCTCGCGGGTGCTGGTGAACAGGCTCTGGCACTGGCACTTCGGCCGGGGGATCGTCGCCACACCAAGTGATTTCGGCAAGCTCAGTGGCGGGGCGGTGAATCCTGATCTTCTTGACTGGCTCGCAGACAGGTTCGTCAAGGGCAGGTGGAGCATTAAATCGGTCCACAAGCTGATCTGTAATTCGAGCACCTACCGCCAGTCGTCTGTCAGCAGCAACGGGAAGGCGCTCCTGGCTGATCCGGAAAACACCCTGCTCTGGCGTTTCAACCGCAGGCGGCTCGAGGCCGAGGCGGTCCGTGATGCTGTCCTCAGTGTGAGTGGGAGGCTCAATCCCGAACAATTCGGCCTGCCGATCTTTCCACCTCTTCCGGGCTCGATCGAGGAGGCTGTCAAGTGGGACAAGAGCAAGTGGGATACCCAGGGAGGCGCCGAGGGAAGAAAGCGCAGCATCTATATTTACCAGCAGCGAACCCTGAATATGCCTTTTCTGCAGTCCTTTGATTCCACCGTCTGCGACACCTCTCGAGATCAGCGGCGCAGCTCCGTTACGCCGCTGCAGTCTCTTGCCATGTACAATGGAGACTTCGTCTCGCAGGAGGCGAATTTCTTTGCTCGACGGGTCCAGGAGGCCGCCGGTGATGACCCCGCGAAGCAGGTCGAGAAAGCCTTCCTGCTGGCGCTCTCGCGTCTTCCCTCGGCGGGGGAGAAGACCAGGATGGTAGAGCTTCTGAGGACCTCGGCGGGCGAGTCGGGGAAAGGTTCCCTTGCCGCGTTATGCCGGGTATTATTCAATACCAGCGAGTTCATATACATCGATTGAGCAGGCCATGACAGAGAACACCTCCCATCTTGATCGTGCAGGTGGAGTTTCGCGCAGGGACTTCCTGTCGAGCTCTTTCAACGGTTTCGGTGCCCTGGCTCTCGGTGGAGCGCTGGCCGCTGATTTGAGGGCGGACGTACGGGTGAACCCACTCGAGGTTCGGCTGCCGCATCTGCAGCGCAAGGCGAAGCACTGCATCTTCATGTTCTTCGGGGGGGGAGTCAGCCAGATGGACTCCTTCGAATACAAGCCGGTTCTCAACAAGCTGCACGGCAAACCCCTCTCGAGAATTCCTGAAATCTCAGGAGAGCTCCAGGGGCGCCTGTCTTTTCCTCATGCCACCGTAGGCAGTCCCTTCAAGTTTCAGCGTTACGGGCAGTCCGGAAGGTATATTTCCGACCGCTTCCCGCACCTGGCAAAGCATGTTGACGACCTCGCCTTCATTCATGGAATCAAGACCGACGATCAGAACCATGGACCATCAACGCTTCACGTAACCACAGGGGACCAGTTTCCCGGCAGCCCCTCCATCGGCTCCTGGGTGAGCTATGGCCTCGGCAGTCCAAACCAGGACATGCCCAGCTACGTCGTCATCCAGGATCCCCGGGGTGCCCCGACAAACGGGGCGGCCGTCTGGAGCAACGGTTATCTTCCCGCTGCCTACCAGGGAACTCTCCTGAGACCGACAGGGGTGCCGATCCTGAACCTCCAGAGGCCGGCGGGGGTCAGCGCCGTGCAGCAGCGCAAAGAGTTCGATGCCCTG
>JAYGDV010000231.1:0-2715 GCA_046582735.1 Planctomycetota bacterium | reverse complement strand
AAGGATGGAGGATCGCCCGAAAACTCCCTTCTTCACCACCAGGAAAAAGAACGTACTGAAAACCTGGCATGAAGCCATATCCATCTCTTTCAAGGCGAACGAGAAGATGGCGAATGAGATGGCTGAGGGCGAAGTGTTCCTCGCAGGAAAAACCAGCGCGAAGATCGAGGAAGACCTCAACCTGCTTGACAGCCGGATCCAGGCGGCAGAGGCAGCCGCAGATGCTCCGGAACAGGCAGGGGAAAAACCCGCGAAACCGGAAAACGCTGAAAATGAAAAACCCGTCCCGGGAAAAGACCCTGCCAAAACAGCAACCCCTCAAGATAAAGGCAAAGAGTCCGTCCCCATGAACACACCGGAAGAAAAGACAGCCGGTTCAGGCGGAAATATGCTGCTGGGGATACTCTGGGGCCTGGGCGGAGCCCTCGCCGGGGCAGGGGGACTGCTCTTCTACCTCAGGAAAAAACACTATTTCTGAGATGTTGTCCGCCCTGCCACAGTGAGAGTCTTATTTCCCGCTTCAGTCCCGGGATTCTCCGCTGTCATCTTTACGGGGCCTGTCGCCACCGCCGCCTTCGCGCTTTCCGCTCCGGCTGTGCTCGCGCCCTCCGCGGTCACCTCCGCGGCCACCGCCGCCACGGCCTCTGCCATCTCCACCGCGGCCACCACGGCCGCCACCACCATCACGGGAGCGCTCCCTTGGCGCCGGGGCATCACTGCCCCCATCGCCTCCAGAGCCGCCGTCCTCGGCAGCTTTCTTCGACAGCTTGATGCGGCCCTGGTTGTCAGTGCCCAGGCACTTCACCTTGATGATATCTCCAATCGAGATCAGGTCGCCTACCTTGTCGACGAATCCATCTGCGAGTTCGCTGACGTGTACCAGTCCTTCCTGGCCGGGGAGAACCTCGACAAAACAGCCGAAGTCCTTGATCGAAACCACCTTGCCTTCATAGATCCGGTCGGCCTGGACCTCCTCGGTCAGGGCCTCGATCTTACCCTGGGCACCCTTGGCGCCTTCCATGTCCGTACTCCAGATCGTAACGACTCCGTCGTTCTCGATCTCGATCGTGGTGCCGGTCTCCTCCTGGATGCTCTTGATCATCTTGCCTCCGGGCCCGATAATCAGGCCGATCTTCTCAGGATCGATACGGATCTGGATAATACGGGGAGCAAAGGGAGAGATGTCGTCACGCGGTTTGTTCAGCGCCTTCATCATCTCCTTGAGGATATGAATACGTCCCTCGCGAGCCTGTTCGAGCGCCTCAGCCAGGAGCTCCTGGCTGACACCGGTGATCTTGATGTCCATCTGCAGGGCGGTAATACCAAACTGGGTACCGGCCACCTTGAAGTCCATGTCCCCGTTGTGATCCTCGCTGCCGAGGATATCACTGAGGATTGCCGTCTTGTCGCCATCGGTGACAAGGCCCATGGCAATTCCGGCAACAGGTTGGCGGATCTTCACGCCTGCGTCCATGAGGCCGAGGGCACCGCCACAAACTGAGGCCATGGAGGAGGAGCCATTGGACTCCATGATGTCCGAGATGATCCTGACGGTATAGGGGAAGTCCTCTTCCTCTGGCATAACAGCGGCAAGGGCCCTCTGGGCCAGGTTGCCGTGGCCGATTTCACGTCGCTTCGGTCCGCGATTGGGCCAGGATTCCCCGACACTGAAAGCCGGGAAGTTGTAGTGGAGCATGAAGCGCTCCTTGTACTCTTCGCCAAGGCCATCGACGATCTGCTGGTCTTTCCCGGTTCCCAACGCCACCGATACGAGGGCTTGGGTTTCGCCACGGGTAAAGAGGCAGGATCCGTGAACCCGCGTGGGCAGGACTCCGACCTCTCCCACGATGTCCCTTATATCGGTATAGGAGCGGCCATCTGTTCTCGTACCGGAGAGGATGAGATCCCTCTCTGCCTGGTCTGAAAGCCCACGCAAGAGGCCCTTGACGAGATCGCGGTCGGGAAGCGAGGGGTCCGGCTCGGCACCTTCCTCGGGTTCGGGACTGACCTCGTCGAGACAGGCCGAGATATACTCTGATACAGCGTGACTGCGTTCGTGCTTACCCTCGGTCAATAATTTCTCACGAAACCCATCGGCATACTTTTCCTGGAGCTCCGTCTTCTGCTCGGGGTGCTCCGGAAGATCCTCGAGTTCCATCTTCGGCTTACCGACCTGCGCAGCGAGATCGTTCTGCATTTCAACGATCTCCCGGATGACCTCATGGGCCTTTGCAATGGCCTCGATGATTTTCTCTTCGGAGACTTCCTGTGCCCCGCATTCGACCATCGTTACGGCGTCCAGGGTTCCGGTAACAACCAGGTCAAGCTTGCTCTCCTTGAGCTGCTCGTGGGTAGGGAAGACAATCACCTCGTCCTCAATTAACCCAATGCGCACGGTTCCAAGGGGACCCTCGAACGGGATGTCAGATACGGCAACGGCGGCCGAGGCGGCAATGCCGGCGAGGACATCGGGATCGTTTTCCTGGTCTACCGAAAGAACCATCGCCGCGACCGACGTGTCTGCGACCTTCGGGTTCTTCGTATAGCAATCGGGGAACATCGGGCGCATCGGCCTGTCGATCAGACGACAGGTCAGGATTTCCTTGGTCGTCGGGCGACCTTCTCTTTTAAAGAAGCCTCCGGGAAATTTACCCGCGGCGGTGGTCTTCTCCCTGTAATCAACCGTAAGGGGGAAGAAATTCATGCCGAACCTGG
>JAYGDV010000196.1:0-1537 GCA_046582735.1 Planctomycetota bacterium | reverse complement strand
TGGAGGCGGTGAGGGCGGCCTGTTCCTGACAGGTGTTGTCAGGTGGCTGGTGGAAACTTACACCGTGCCGGACTGGGTTCCGCTTTCGAGCGTGATCAACGGGACATTGGGCGCCGAAACGTTCCCTGAACTGGGGGGGCTCCTGATTACCATCGGGATGGTTTTCGGCTTCGTCAATATCTTCGCCATCGGGGCTGTGTGGAGCGAGCGCAAGGTCTCGGCCCATATGCAGTGCCGCCTCGGGCCGATGGAGGTCGGGCCGCACGGGCTCCTGCAGACCGTTGCCGATGGATTGAAGCTCCTCACCAAGGAAGACATCATCCCCCGCCTTGCCGACAAGACGCTCTTTGCCATTGCGCCGGCGGTCGTATTTGCCGGTGTTCTCATGCGCTTTGTGCCGCTGCCGTTTGGCGATAAGCTCATCGCTTCAGACCTCGACCTCGGTCTCTTCTTTGTGGCTGCGGTGGGGGCGGTGGAGGTGCTGGGAGTGATCATGGCGGGCTGGGCCTCCAACAACAAATGGTCCCTCTTCGCCACCATTCGTACCGCCACCCAGATGGTCAGCTACGAGATTCCTATCGGGATTGCCTTTGTCACGGTCATCCTCTGCTGCGGGTCGTTCTCCCTCGTTGATGTCGTCAACCAGCAGGGTGGCAGCCTTACCGATATTGCCGGGGACCAGCACAATGGCTGGGCCTGGCACTGGAACCTGTTCCGCAATCCTTTCATGCTGATTCTGGCGATCACCTATTTCATTGCCAGTCTCGCTGAGTGCAAGCGCGCTCCCTTCGACCTTCCCGAGGCCGAGTCGGAGCTCGTCAGTGGATTCCATACTGAATATACGGGGATGCGTTTCGCCCTGTTCTTCCTCGCTGAATATGCTGCCATGTACCTGGTTGCGGCGGTTGCCGTGGTCCTGTTCCTCGGTGGCTGGTGGTCGGGAATCTACTGGGTCGATGAGATCGGTATGGGGACCGACACCTGGCTGGCAAGCTGGCTGGATGGATTGCTCGGGTCGAAATGGACCGGAGTCCTGGGCGTATTGATCAAGGTTAAGGTGTTTCTTACAAAAGCGTTCATCCTGGTCTTTATCCAGATGTGGGTTCGCTGGACTCTTCCCAGGGTTCGTCTCGACCAGATGATGTATGTCTGCTGGAAGGTTCTGTTGCCGGCTTCACTGGCGTGCCTGATCGGCTCCTGCCTGTGGGAACTGGCTACCGGCGGGGCCTCGGTCTTTGGTTTTGGAATAGTGGTTAAATAACAAAATGGTTCCCTGCGCATACTTCATGAATATCTTCAAGGTTGCCCGGTCGATCGTGACCGGCATGGGTATCACCCTGAAGTACTTCCTGAACCATAAGAAAACGCTGTGTACCATCCAGTACCCGCGGGAGAAGGATCTCATTCCTGCCCGCCACCGGGGAATCCACTACCTCGAGACCGAGAAGTGCGTGATGTGCTGGAAGTGCTCAGACATCTGCCCGGTGGACTGCACCTATATCGAGGGTGTTCGCGGAGCGGATGGCCCCCTGCAGGG
>JAYGDV010000151.1:0-3715 GCA_046582735.1 Planctomycetota bacterium | reverse complement strand
AATTACTCATAACCAAACCCCAACTAAATCGAGCTCCTCGGAGGCCACCCTGTAGCCGTTGACGATCAGACTGATCTCCTGGAGACCTTCGCCGTTGGAGACATCGACCACCCAGGCCAACTCCACCTCATCCTCCATCAGACTGCTCGGCAAGGGGTAACGGATCGTCGTCATCGCCCAGCCGGCCTCGAGTATGCCCGCCGGGTTGATGCCGTTGCCTGAATTGCGCAGCACCACCGTATTGGGAGCTTCGTAGCACAGGGAGAGCCCGGTCCAGCCGCCGCCGGTTTCAAAGATCAGCTCCCTCTCCCCATCTCTTTTGTCGGCGAAAACCACGGGCAGGGTGAAGGTCACATCCAGTCGATCGACGGGCCCACTGCCGAGGTCGCGGTTGTTGTAGCTCGCCATGGCCCCCAGGAAACTCACCATCTCGTGGGGATCGTCCAGCTCCTCCACGTAGACCGGTGGCACACTCTGGGGGTCGGTCGGATCGAAACCTTCAGCCACCTCGCGTCCATCATCGGCCCCGTCACCATCGGTGTCGACCAGGGTCGGGTCCGATCCATGCTCGTTCACCTCGTCTCCATCACCGAGTCCATCACCATCTGAATCTGTAGCAAGCGGGTCACTCCCGTTTTCAACCTCTGCGCCATCATCGAGCCCATCTCCATCGCTGTCCGCCACTGTCGGGTCGGTGCCGGCCTCGAACTCGTTCAGGTCGGGCAGCCCATCCTTGTCGGCATCGCCTTCGCCCAAAACCCCGAGGTCGCCGGGCACGTAGAGAAATTCCCAGCCATCCAGGATGCCGTCTCCATCATCGTCGAAGCTTTCCGGCGCGTAGTTCATATCCGGGTAGAAGGAAAGGCCCGCGTCGAGATCGATCACCCCCGAGGTGAAGGCGGCTCCCGTCAGCGCGGTATTCGTCCCTGTGCCTGAGAAATTGCCCGAGGCGGCGCCGAAGGAGGCGGCGTTGGTGCCGCTCCAGTCGCCCTGCAGTTGGGTGGCGATCGAGACGACCCGGAAACCATCGATGATGATGCTGATGGCCTGGAGCCCCTCTCCATTGTCCATATCGAAGGTCCAGGCAACATCGTGGGCGCCGGATTCGATAACCGCCGACGGCAGCGGGAAGGTAGCCGTGGCCAGCGAAAGGCCGCCGTTGCCCGATGCGCGCAGAACGAGGAGATTCGGCGCCTCGTAGACGAACGAGAAGCCGATCGTGCCGCCGCCGGATTCCCAGATAACCTCCCGCTGCCCATCGAGCTTGGCATCGAAGTCCAGGACCGCGGTGAAGGTGGCATCGAGGAGGTCCACGCCGACAAAATTGCCGACTGTCCTGGCGTTGTAGGTCGGCAGGGGGCCGATGACATTGATGACCTCGCTCGGGGGCCAGGCATCATCATCGATCTCCTGGACATCCACCGCCTTTATCGAAGGGGAAAAGACAGTGCAAACCGTCCACGCCAGCGCGAACATGAGAAAACCAGGGCGCATCTCATAAAACCTTTCTATTATTGAACTAACAGCCTATTCACATTGGGTGTAGCTGTCACATCCGATCCCGTCCACATCCCCATCGGGGTCCGGGCCGCAGGCGCCCATTCCGGGCATGCCCGGAGCAGGCGGCGCGCCGCCGCCGAGGAAGAGGAAGTTCAGGATGAAGATTCCATCGGTCAGCTGCACCGCGCCGTTGTCATCGGCATCGGCCGAATCGAAACAGGGCGGAGCCGCGCCACCGAGGAAGAGGAAGTTCAGGATATAGATCCCATCGGTCAGCTGGACAGAGCCGTTGTCATCGGCGTCGGCGCGGTAGAACACCGGACCCGCCACGACCTGGCACTCCTCAGCCGCCTCGCAATCGGAATCATCACAGTCGGTGAGTCCGTCGCCATCATCGTCCTCGCCGTTGCCGCAGATCTCCGGCTGGCAGGCGTTGTGGCGCGCGCAGTCGGAATCCTCGCAATCGACCAGACCATCGAGGTCATCGTCCACGCCGTTTTCGCAATCCTCTACCGCGGGCTGCACCACCTGGCCGCCCGTGATCTCATCGATCTTCACGATGAAGTAGGTGCTGTCGGCCCCATCGTTCACCGCACCGATCCCCCCGGCTTCCAGGTTGCCGGCGCCATCGGGGTCGATCACGAAATCGATCGTGTCGCCCTGGAGGATCGAGATGTCCAGCTCGAAGCGAACCCGGTTCGCGTTGGACACCGCCGAGTAGATCTCTTCTTCGTTCTGAAAGACGCGGCCGACGGTCCCGTCTCCCCCGGCGCTCGGGTTGAAGATATAACCGGAGATCTTCACTTCCGCGTCAGAGGCCGCGATCCAGCGGCGGATCGCCCAGTGGACCTCGGGGTCACCCTGCCCGTTGGCGGCGGGATGGCCGCCGGTGCAGGTCAGCTCGGTCCAGGGCGCCGCGTCGGGCACCAGGTCCCACTTGCTTCCGTTCCAATGCGCAACATCGAATTCCACGAAGTCATCGGGACCGTACACTCCATCGTCAAGCTCGACATCCGCTCGCTGGTCGTAGTAGCCGTAGAACCAGTCTCCATCTCCCTGGAACCCATCGAGCGACCAATCCCGCTCGGAATCGGCGAGCGTCTCCAGCGGACCCGTCGCTTCCATGCCATCGGCGGCCAGCGAGATCTGCAGCCAGTTGGCCGAGCCATCGGAACCATCGACGGCATCGCCGCAGAGCCCCACCGGGCTCAGGGCTATATCGAAGGTGTCGCCTTCCTCTGCATCGACAACCACGGTGCGGGTCGTTCCGACGCTGTCTCCGCCCGGGATCATGATGGAGTCAAGACGGGTTTCGTTCTGGAAGAGATGACCACTGACACCGGTTCCGTTGACGTTGACCTCGCGCGTATGCCAGGTGACCGAGAGCCTCGCGTCGCGGTCGCAGACCCAGCGGCGAACGGTCCAGTGCTCCTCACCGTTGTTGATGCCGTTGGGGTGGGACTGCTCCGCGGTGATCCAGGTCCACGGCGCATTGCTGGGCGCCAGTCGCCAGCCGGTGCCGCGCCAGTGCTCGATCGGATCAAACTCGATGAAATCGTCTCCCGAATATTCCCCATCCTCATCGAACGACAGGTTGTAGTAGCCGTTGTACCAGTTGTTGACCCCCTGCTCATCGGTGGCAGGCCAGTCATCGCGCGAATGGGCCAGGACCTCGAGGTCACAGGCATCGCCGATACCGTTGCCATCCCCATCCTCCTGGTTGCCGTTGGCGGTGGCGGGACAATTGTCGCAGACATCTCCGAGAGCATCCTCATCCGCATCGGCCTGGTCGGCATTGGCGATGTCGATGCAATTGTCCTCGGTATCGATGGTTCCATCTCCATCGACATCATCGCAGGCGTCCCCCATTCCGTTCTGGTCGAGGTCGGCCTGGTCGGTGTTGGCATTATCCGGACAATTGTCGCAGACGTTTCCAACTCCGTCATCGTCGCCATCTTCCTGTCCGCCGTTACCGATCTCCCAGCAATTGTCGATACCATCGTGAAAACCATCCCCGTCGGTATCGGGAAGATCACCGGTAACCCGCAGCCAGTTGGCCGACCCGTCGGATCCATCGGAGCGGTTGTCGTTGGGACCCGTCGGGGTCAGGGCCAGGTCGATGACATCGCCCTCGGCGATCTCCACCACCCGGATACGGGTCACCCCGATCCCGTCGCCGCCGGGGATTACAGCCCGGTCAAGCTCCACTCCATTG
>JAYGDV010000131.1:0-2707 GCA_046582735.1 Planctomycetota bacterium | reverse complement strand
CCATTCCAAGCTGGCAGGAGGGCCGCTATACCTACTACATCCGCAGCAAGCCCAACAGCCCCTACCCGGTCTACTGCAGGAAAAAAGGGCGGCTTTTCGCCCGTGAAGAGGTGCTGCTGGATGCAGGCTCGCTCTCGCAGGAAGGAAAAAACCACCGGATCGGTACCTTCCTCGTAAGCCCTGACCACGCAAGAGCGGCCTTCACCATCGACGAGGAGGGCCTTGGGGAATTCTCAATCCGTATTCTTGACCTGGCAACCGGGAAACCGGCTGGAGGCCCAGTGGATGGAACATCCGACAATTTCGTATGGTCGGCCGATGGGAACTTCCTTTTTTACGCCCGGCGCGCCGGCACAGGTGGACCCAGGACCATCTGGCTCCACCGCCTGGGAGAAAAACAGGAGGAAGACGCTCTGCTCTACCATGAGCGCGACAGGGACTTCACCGTCCGAATCAAAAAAACGCTCGATGGCCAGTTTATCTGGCTCGAGATTTCCAACAAGGACAGCTCGGAGGTGCGCTATCTCCGGGCAGCCGACCCGAGGGGGCGCTTCCAGCTCCTGGCAGCAAGGCGAACCGGGGTGAAGTACGACCTCCTGCACCAGGGCCGGAGCTTCTACATCAGGACCAACGATGGCTCTCCCAACTACCGTCTCATGCTTATACCTGAATCAGACACCTCGCGGAAAAACTGGCGCGAGAAGATACCCGCCCGCGAGGGCATCGTGCTCGAAAACGCCGAGCTCTTCCGCCATCACCTGGCCCTCTTTGAAAAGCACGATGGCAGGAGGAAGGTGCGGATCCAGAACCTCGATGGAGATGGAAGCCACTACATAGATTTCCCCGACCACCTCTACTCCGTTGAGAGCTGGCAGAACCGGGAATTCATCACCAACCGCCTGCGAATGGCCTACTCATCCATGCTCGTCCCACTGTCCTTCTTCGAATACAACATGGATGCAAGGAGATGGGAGAGCATCCATGACGTCCGCTTCAAGGGCTACAGGCGAGAGGACTACTCGACTGAAAGAACAGAGGCGAAATCAGCGGATGGCGTCTCTGTCCCGATCTCGCTGGTCTACCGCAAACGGGAAAAACGAACCCCGGGGCCCCTCCTGCTGCGGGTCTATGGATCCTACGGACTCAACCTCGAGCCATGGATGAATCCCGTCGATCTTTCCCTGCTTGAGCGAGGCGTTACCATCGGCATTGCGCATGTGCGTGGAGGAGGGACCTACGGCAAACGCTGGCACACCGCCGGGAAATTACTCAGGAAAAAGAACTCGATCAGCGACCTGCTTGCCTGTGTCGACCACCTGGAGAAGTCCGGCTACACGGCCCCGGAAAAGCTGGTCCTCTCCGGACAGGGCCCCGGGGCGCTGCTGGTCGGCGCCGCTCTCAATGAAAGACCCGGCCTGGCAAAATCCGCAACCCTGGACCTTCCCTATGTGGACCTCCTCAACGGACTCCTCGACAAGTCCGTCCCCCTCAGCTCCGGAGAATACGCCGAGTGGGGCAATCCCGAAAGTGGCGAGCACTATTCCTACATCAAATCCTACTCACCCTATGACAACATCCGCAACGCCAGCTACCCGGACCTGCTGGTCACCGCCGATCTCAACGACAACCGCAGTCCCTTCTGGATGGCCGCCAAGTGGGTGGCGCGGATCAGGGCCACGGCGAAGCCGGGCACTTTCATAGCCCTCCAGACCCGGCTGGAGAACAGTGAGCGCCCCGGGCAGAACTCGCCGCGCGACAGCTTCCTGCAGCAGCGCGCCCTGCAGCTGGCCTTCATCATTGACCGTCTCGGACTTGGCAAAAAAGAAAGGGCCGCTGAGAACTGAGCCGCTCAGTGACAGCCGCAGCCACCGGGCCGTGCGCAGCCGCCACCAGAGGGGCTCGGCCCCGGGTCCGACGCGCCTTTTGACTGGATCAGAGTCCCCGTCCCCAGCTGGCGCTCTATAGGAGAATCCGGCGAGGTTTCACCAGAATCCTCCCCAGCCAGCTCGCAGAGATCACCCCAGGTTTCGAGCTTGCGGGTGATGCTATGGAATACCTCGAGAGTTTTGCCGTTGCCGGGACAGAAATAATCATAGGTAGGCATATGATTCACCTTCTCAAATAATACTGCGGCCACCAGGGGCCAAAGCCAGTATAACTCCCCGGCTCTTTTTGGCCCTAGTTTGGCGGAAAAATTTGCGAACAAGATCGCCTTGCCGTGTAATATGACGGGCCTTTCAAGGATTCAGATTAACGGCAAATTATCCCCTGAAGCGATATGCAGAAAAACCAGCCCTCCCGGACCTCAACCTCTGAAAAAGAACAAGCCCTTCCCGATATAGCCCGGGATTCAACTGCACAGATTGCAGCGGTTCTCGATCGTGTCGGTATGTCCGGTATAGAAACCGCCCTGCGGCGACGAAACGCCGAGGGGGAGCTCATGCTGGTGCCCGCGAGGGTCGATGCCTTTGTCAACCTCGATGACCCGGAGGCACGGGGAATCCACATGTCGAGGCTCTACATCGACCTGCAGCGTAATCTCGAGGAGAACGAGTTCACCTTCGCCCTGCTGCCGAAGATCCTCGAATGTTTCACCCGGTCACATTCTGCCCTGAGCACCCACAGCTACATCAGGCTGTCCTACAAGATCATGCTGAAACGCCCTGCGTTGCTGAGTGAAAACGCCGGGTGGAGACACTACCCTGTC
>JAYGDV010000067.1:0-4081 GCA_046582735.1 Planctomycetota bacterium | reverse complement strand
GGTAGGCGGCTGCGACACCGTCGAGCTGGCGGCAAATTTCTCGACGCCACTCTATGTCGTTGACGAGGATGCGCTGCGCCAGAGGTGCATCGAGTACAGGGAGGCCTTCGAGGCTGAGGCACCCGGCACCATCGTTGCCTTTGCCTCCAAGGCCTTTCTCTGCAAGGCGATGGCCAGGCTTGCGCACGAAGCAGGTCTCCACCTCGACGTAGCATCTCTCGGAGAGCTCCGCCTCGTGGCTGCGGCCGGGGTTCCACTTGAGAAGGTAACCCTGCACGGAAACTACAAGAAAGACGAGGACCTTGAAGCGGCCCTCGAGCTGGGAGTGGGACTGGTCGCGATCGACTCTGTGGATGAATACAGGCGGCTCTCCGAGCTCGCCGCTGCACGGGGCCTGCGCCAACGGTCGATTCTCCGGGTCTCCCCCGGGATTGACGCCCATACCCTGGATGCCATCTCCACCGGCAGGAACGACACCAAGTTCGGCATCACGGTAGAGAACGGGGCAGCCCTTGCGGCTGTCGAAGAATGCCTCTCCATGCCGGGAATCGAGCTCGTCGGAATTCACTCCCACATCGGAAGCCAGATCCTCGAGATCGAGCCTTTCCAGCTGCTGGCTGCCAGGATGATGGACTTCCTGCTGGAGACCAGGGAAAAAACCGGCTGGAGCCCCGAGCTGGTGGTTCTGGGCGGCGGCCTGGGGATCCAGTACGAAGAGACTGACAACCCGCCCGGCCTCGCGGAGCTCGCTGAAGCCATCATCGCCGGAATCCAATCGGAGGCCACTGCACGCGGGCTCGACACTCCGCGAATCGGGATTGAGCCCGGGCGCTCGATCGTCGGCGAGCTCGGTCTCACCCTCTACGAGATCGGCCCGGTCAAGACAGTTCCAACGGGCGAGGGCCAGGCCCGCACCTATGTTTCCGTCGACGGAGGGTTGTCAGACAACCCGAGGCCCGTCATGTACGGCTCCCCCTACCCAGCCCTGCTCGCAAACCGGGCAGCTGAAGAGGCTGATACGGAGGTCCGGGTGGCCGGCAGGCATTGCGAAACCGATACCCTGCTTCCCGCCACTCTTCTTGCCCCGCCGCAATCCGGCGACCTGCTGGCCGTTCAATGCACGGGCGCTTACAATCACACCATGGCCAGCAACTACAATTTCTTCTACAGGCCCGCTGTGGTATTCGTACAACAGGGAGAGGCCCGCGAGGTGGTACGTCGTGAAACCCAGGAAGATCTCCAGGCGCGGGAAATCGACTGAAAGCGATTCCTGCGAGGTAAATCCGAAGCCTGTCATTTCCAGGCGGCTAACCGCGTTTCTGCTCACTTTCCTGGCCGGGATCTTTCTGCTGAGCGGCTGTGGAGGGTTCTATCTGATCAAGCAGGGGATCGGACAGTTCGATATTTCAATCAACAGGGTTTCTCTCAACGACCCCGAGCTGCTGGATTCGCTCACCCCTCTACAGCGTGAAAAAGCCGGCTGGATTCCACGGATCCTCCAGTTTGCAGAGAACGAGCTGGGGCTCGAGCCGGGCGATTCTTACACCTCCTACTACGATACGGGAGGAAAACCGGTCACCCATACGGTGGTAGCCTGCCATCAGCTGGCGCTGGTTCCCTACCAGTGGTGCTTTCCCCTGGTCGGCTGCGTACCCTATAAGGGCCACTTTGATCCCGATGATGCCCACCGGGAGGTCAGTGATCTGAAAAAAGCCGGCTGGGATGCCGAGGTTTTCCCCGTCTCCGCCTACAGTACCCTGGGCTGGTTCAGCGACCCGGTGCTCTCGAATATGCTCGAGCTGTCCCTGCCGGAACTCGTCGATCTCCTCCTGCATGAGCTCACGCATCGGACCCTGTATATTCCCTCCCGGAGCCAACTCAACGAGGGCTTCGCCACTCACATGGGACGCGAAGGAGCCCGTCTTTTCTTCACCAGCCATCCAGCTGCCGTGAGCAGGGAAGAACTGGCTGAATACCACGAGTCGATTCAACAGGAGGTCCGCTACAGCGACCTCATCTCGAGATTGAAGAATGATCTCGACACTCTCTACAGAAGCGATACGCCCCGTAAGCACAAGCTGGCGCGAAAGAAAGAGCTCTTCGCCTCGGCGACCATTGCCGCCCGGGAGCTCTTCGCAAACGACTCGATCACCCTTTCCTCGAATGCCCGGATCGTTGCAAGCGAGACCTATAAGGCCGAGCTTGCGCGCATGAAGCGTCTTCAGAAACAAACGGGAGGGCATCCACGCGACCTTCTCAATGCCCTGCGCACCGCAAGCGACAAGGGGCCGGGGGAGCTTGAAAAGCTGCTCGAGAAGAACCCCTGAAATAGGCTGAAGCGTGTATCCTATGGGCTCGCTTTTTCGGCTCTTCACCGAATCCAACCCCATCCTGAGAAACAAGATGACTAAACTGCTTCCCCTGCTGGCTCTCACTGCCATCTCCTGTGCCGCTCCAGGACCTGCAGCCAGGGTGCCGCTCGCTCCGGCTGATTTCGATTCACTCTTTACCGGCAAAACCCTGCGTTTTGACTACAACCATACAGGTATTGCCACGGAGGAACATGTCAGCCTCGACCAGGTCCGTCTCGAAGGGGACTGGCCCGGCAGCCGGAAGGTACTCGTCGATGAAACCGGCCTGGGAAAGTACATCTTTTCGGTCAGGGATCTCGAAACCAGGCAGGTCATCTATTCACGCGGCTTCTGCAGCATCTATGGTGAATGGGAAACCATCGGAGAGGCGAAAAAGGGGATCTGGCGGACCTTCCACGAATCCCAGCGCTTCCCCGAGCCCCGCCGAAAGGTACAGCTCGAGCTTACCAAACGCTCAAAAGATGGAAGCTTCAGGCAGATCTACTCCGGCGTGGTTGACCCCGCCAGCAGGTTCGTCAACCGGTCCCCTCTCAACGCCCCCGGTGAGGTCATCCCGATCTTTGAAAACGGCCCGGCGAAAAACAAGGTCGACTTCCTCATCCTCGCAGATGGCTACAGCGCTGCGAGCAGAAAAAAATTCGAGGCGGACGTCCGCCGCCTGGTCGATGCTATGTTCAAGGTGGAGCCCTTTGCCTCCAACCGCAGCAACTTCAACGTCAGGGCTCTTCACACCGACTCAGCTCAAAACGGAATCACCAACCCCCGCGGCGGCAAGTGGAACGATACCCCCCTGGGGCTGAGCTTCAATGCATTCGACTCCGACCGCTACGTGCTCTCCTACAAGAACCGCGCCATCAGGGAGTCAGCGGCACTGGCGCCCTACGATATGCTGCTCCTCCTGGGCAATACGAAGAAGTACGGTGGCGGCGGGATCTTCAATCTCTGGTCGACCTGTACCGCCGACTCAGCGCAGGCGCCCTATGTCTTCGTTCACGAGCTCGGGCATTCCTTTGCCGGGCTTGCTGACGAATACTACACCTCCTCGGTGTCTTACGAAGACTTCAACCCGCCGGGTGTTGAACCCTGGGAACCGAATATCACTGCGCTGCTGGATCCGAAGAACCTCAAGTGGAAGGATCTCGTCGAGGAGGGAACCCCGCTTCCAACCCCCTGGGGACAGGCGGGCTACGACAAGGCCTCCTACTCCTACCAGAAAAAACGCAAGGAGCTCATCGACTCCAAGGCGTCCACCGCCGAGATGGAGAAGCTCTTCTCGAAGGTCAAGAAGACGACAGCTCCCATGCTCACCGCGGAGAAGTACGCCGGCAAGGTCGGCGCCTTCGAGGGAGCGGGCTACCGGGCCAAGGGGCTCTACCGCCCGGAGGCAGATTGCATCATGTTCACCCGCAATCCGAACAGATTCTGCCGGGTCTGCTCAAGGGGGCTCGAGCGGGTCATCCGGATGTACACCGAGTGAGAGCAGTCACCGGGGCGGGTTTGTCAGTCGCCGGCTGAAATCACCGACTCGATGGCGGCGAGCAATTCCTGCGGCTCATCGGTCCTGAGCTGCCCCATGTAGCCGTCACCGATCTTGAACTGAACCAGGTCGAAATCATCCTTGGTCTTCACAATGGCAGGCTCCAGGATATCGGCGACAGGGAATCTTTTTGCCTTGATCCTCATGACATACGATTCAACGACCTCGTCGG
>JAYGDV010000035.1:0-1618 GCA_046582735.1 Planctomycetota bacterium | reverse complement strand
GCCCATCCTCGATGATCCTGCAGGATCTTCGCACCTCTCCCCTGTTATCGGGAGCTCCGCATGCATCGAGATTACGCGCGACGCGTTCTATGCGGTAATGGGACTCGCCGCTGATTCCGAACGCTATAACAATATCCGGCTGCAACTCCTCCACCGCCTCGCGAAGCTGCCGGGCAGCCTCGTCATAGACCACAGGCAATACCATCGAGGAAATACGAGCTCTTCCCTCGAATGCATCGCTTTCACAGTACAGGCGAACTCCCTCTTCAGATGCATTGAACTGCATACCTGCGAAAGGCTCAAAGCCCGTCAGCAGGACAACGGGCTCATAGTCCTGCCCACTACAATGAAACAGGGCAACAAACAAGACCGCCACCGCAACGCAAACGACATAGCGCTTCTTCAAGAAAAACTTCTTCACTCCAATTACCCAAAACCGGCCGAAAAGGCAGAGGGGATCTTTTTGTGTACCCGGTCCCTTTCATCAATGTTCACTTCTCTTTAACAATTGGATTTATAAAACCAATTTCAGAGAAATCAGGTCAGCGGGTAAAGCGATTGGCGCGAATTAAAGCGGTTGCACAATATAACCCTCTGCCCAACATCCCCTGTACCACCGCTTGTATTCCAGGTTTTAAGTTTCCTGAAAAAAATCAGGCTACAAACCCTGGCAAGCCCCTCCCAGGCCGGGGAACTCTGAACACCAGGATGGAACTGTTTGCCGCAGCAGCCTAAGCTATGCCTTGTCAATTTGAAGGTGAACACCCGCATCATGCTACGACCTCTCCTCCCGGCTATTGCACTGCTGATCACGGCTGTCGCTTCCGGCCACGCCGAGGCTGCCGACCGCCCGAACGTGCTCTTTATCGCGGTCGATGACCTGAACGACTGGGTTGGTTGCCTGGGAGGTCACCCGCAGGCGAAGACCCCGCACATCGACCGCCTCGCCGCCCGGGGCGTCCTCTTCGAGCAGGCCTATTGCGCCGCGCCGCTTTGCCATCCCTCCCGCACAGCGCTCCTCACCGGTCTGCGGCCGTCGACCACGGGGATCTACGGCAACCTGAACTGGTTCCGCGACCTGCCGAAGCTGAAAAACCGGGTCACCCTGCCGCAATATTTCCGGCGCTACGGCTACATCGCCTGGACGGGCGGCAAGATCTTTCACCAGCCACACGGAAAATGGTCCGACCCGGAGTCATGGGACGGGCAGTACTCAACCAGGATGGGAACGAAGCCGCCGCCTCAGAAAAAACGCTACCTTCACGGCATGAAGGACAAGTTCTCCAACAAGATCCTTGCAAGGCTGATCGACTGGGGCCCGGTTGACCAACGAAAGGAAGAGACAAACGACTGGAAAACCGCAGAGGGCGCCGCAAAATTCCTGGCGCAAGAACACGACAAGCCCTTTTTCCTGGCCTGTGGGATCTACCGCCCGCACCTGAGCTGGTACGCACCCAGGGAATTCTACGACCTGCACCCGCTCGACAAGATCCAGCTGCCCCCCCAGCTTGAAAACGACCTCGACGATGTCCCCACCAAAGGGCGCGTAATGGCCGGCAAAGAGTTCAACATCGTAAAAACCCACGGCCAGTGGAAACAGGCCGTGCAGGGCTACCTC
>JAYGDV010000004.1:0-9919 GCA_046582735.1 Planctomycetota bacterium | reverse complement strand
CGCCTGGTGCTGTCCCGCCGCTCGAAGAGCCCGGCCGTATTCCAGTCTTGCCGTGGCCTGGAATTCTTCCGGCTCATCCCTGCCGACACCGGCAAAATAGACCTCAAAGAACGGCAGAGCCTCGGCGGGGGCTGACACCCTGAATTTTAACCGCGCCAGTGAAAGGCTTGCCTGCGGATGGGCCGGGGAAATCCGCAAAACCTCCTGCAGGAACTCACCAGCTTTTCCCGGCTCCGAAAGACGGCGGCAGGCTTCTCCTTTTACATAGAGCGCGGCAGGGTCCCGGGGGTCCCGGGCCAGGGCCTCTTCGGACCAGCGAAGGGCCCTGCGGTTGGCGCCGGAGGCGAGGTAATACCCGCCTATTTTTGCAGGCAATCCCCCCAGGTTCCCCGCAACGGGGTTACTGCTGAACTTCTCGAGAAGTTCGGCGGCCCCGCGAGGGCGCCCGGCACGCGCGAGTTTCTCCGCCTCGGCGAGATGGTCTTCCACCACAGTCGCGGGAGGCTTACCCGAAGGAGCGCAGCCACTTTCCAGCAACCCCAGCGCCAGCACCAGGGCTGGCAGGAGGAGTCCGGGGGCTTTCACCACTTTAACTGTTGGTCTTGTTTTCACTCCCTCACCTTCGACCCGTTTTGGATGGCGGCGCACTATATTAATCACTGAATTTTAGCTGGAGTCTTGTCGCGTACTATTAGATATTAGAGGGGTGAGTTTGGGTCCTGTTCTATGGCCCCAAGGGTCTTTTTTTCGGAAATAATCAGCACTTGTGACTGAACTGCGCCGGGGTGCCTGTTGATTTTCAGGCCCGGGCGGTTTTTGACGTCATTTAATTTCGCCGTGCCTGTTTCCCGTTACTCGGGAAACAACGCTCGGGAAATAAGGTTGGAGGCCTTGTTATGAGATTGTTTATGTCGATGTGGCTGCTGGTCGCCGCTTGTTTGTTTGTCATGCACACTCCCGCCATCGCCGGGGATGACGAAGCGCTGGTAATCTTCGAAGACAATTTCGCCGAAGATCCCATGCTCAATGACTGGATCGTACTTTCGGCCGGATCCCTCGGTGGCTGGGTCCCGCCCGAAAGCCCCTATTGCGAAGTGAATGGATGGGTAGACCCCGCCATGTTCACGCCGGAGAACCCCTGCACGCTCTACAGCGAGGAAATCATCGAGGACACGCTGGAGATGGACCTCGAAGAGTTTGGCGGCTATATGCTCGTCACGCCCATGCAGAACACCAGCGCCGGTGCGGTTTTCCGTACCGAGCGGGCCCTCTACGACAATATCAAGATGGAGATCACCGTCGAACTGCGCGATGGCTCCATCGGCCGGCCCGCCGACGGCATGACCGTGGTCATCCTCGGCACCGAGCAACCCCCGCTGGCGCCGGGTTGCGGCGGTGGTGGAATGGCGGCGACCGGCATGGGGGCCGGCCCGACGATGATCTTCGAATTCGATGACTGGTCCTGCAACTTTGACGACCAGCAAGACGACAACCATGTGGCATTTGCATGGGCCGTCAACGGGATCAACTGCGGCGATGCGATCGATGTCGTCGAAGAGACCTTCAGCCCCTTTCCAGAGCCGCGGCTCCACAACCGCGAGGCAGCCCCTGCAGCTCCCAACCGGTTCAAGATGACCGTCTATATCCAGGGTTCAACCGTCGCCTGCGACCTCGAGTCCCTTGACCAGCCGGATCTCAACGACAACCTCGGGCGAATGTACACCTACACGATCCCCGATTTCCCCGAGGGTGGTTTCGAGGGTTACCTCGGCGTTACAGCCTCCACCGGCGGTGCAAACCAGAACCACCTGCTGCACCACGCCAAGCTCTCGAACCTTCCCGAAGGTTTCTGCCTGCAGCCGGCGGGGCTCGCCGAGCGCGACCTCCAGCCGTTCCGAACCCCGGAAACCGATTGCGGAGACTGGGAGGACAGCGACCAGTTCCCTGTCGAGCTGACCATTCGCCAGGTTCGCGGACAGGTCAACGATGGACTCGGCAATGTCCAGTGCACCGCCGCGGAAAGGCTCGTCATCAAGGAGATTCTCCCGGAGAACTGGGATGGCTTCGACATTTCCGATGGCGGCACCATCGATCGCGAAACCGGGACGATCACCTGGGTTCTTGAGGGCGAAAATGCCGTGGTCGGCAAAACCCTGAGCTATATGTGCGAGGCCGTCGACAACGGCAATTCCGCGGAAAACTTCAACGGGCGCGTACAGGGCGGCGAAGGCGTTGATTTTGAAATTACCGCGACCAACATCGCCGGCGAGACGACGATGCGCTACAACGGCGGCTTCGACCTCTGCGGAGGAATAACCTGCTGGAACATCCTCGGTGCCTTTCAGCAAACCGGCTCCGCCGCCCCCGGCGATGAGGCGATGCGCCAGGATTACCTCACCGACGGCCTGACCTCCGAAACCAATTTCGTCTTCTTCCCCGGCGCGCAGATCGCGACGGATTACAGCGGCGCGGCCGCCAGTACCGGCCTCTTCAGTGACCCGAACGGGCGCAACGCCGATGGCGTGCCGACGGTTTACGGCTGGAACAATCCGGACGGGAGAATTGATCTCAACATCTTCTACGGCGGCGACCCCAACGATGTCATGGCCTACACGCAATGCTACGTTGACAACACCACCGGGGATGACCTCGAGACCTATATCGGGGTGTCGAGCGATGACTCTGTACAGGTCCTCGTCAACGGCCAGGAGGTCTGGATCCACAGCATCCCCCGTGGAGGCCTTGATGCCTGTTCCCCGCAGGATATTGCCCCTGACAACATCACCTTCTTCGATACCATTATCATCGAGCCCGGGCTCAACACCATCCTAATCAAAACCTTCGAGGGTGGCGGTGACTTCAATGTCTCCTTCCGATTCCAGGACGAGTTCGGCACTCCCATCACCGAGGGACTTGAAGTCTCCAAGTACCCCCCGGGGATCTGCCCCACGCCACCTGTGGTGGTCGCCCGGTCGATCGGCAGCGACGCGAGGATGGCGATCCAGCTTGACTCGTTCCCTTCCTATGTCGCCGGCGGAACCTACGACATTTCCCTGAGGGTTGCCAATATCCGGGAAGAAGACGATTGCGCTGCAACCGAGAGCGTAACCCTTGCCGAGAGGGTCCCCGAGGGCTGGGCCATCAGCAATGTCTCCGGAGACGGCTCCGTCGAGGGCAACACGATCACCTGGGTACTCGAAGGCGACTCGCTCGTCGAGGGCAACCTCTCCTATTCAGTCCAGGCCGCAAGCGCCGACGGCAATGCCCAGTTTGCGGGCAAGATCGCTGAGGCTGATTCAGACCTTGAGTTCGCAGTTATCGGCGATAGCCGGCTTGTGAATCCTACCGACGCGACCCCCTCCGGATTCTTCCGCAAGTGGCTCCTGCTGGGCCCCTACCAGACGCCTGTCTTCGGTTTCGGCGCGGCGCCCTCGGTGGCAAACGTCCAGGCGGACCTGATGACGGACGGTGGCGACATCACCGAAGTGACCGTCCTGCCCGAGCCGGGCGACATTGTCGAGACTGATTTTGCCGTTGCCCGGAGCGTCTCGCTGATGCCGGGCATTGGCGAAGCGGCCGATGTGATCAATCCTGATGGGCTTCCCACCTGGTACCCCTGGGTGGACAGCGACAACATGGTTGATTTCAACCACTACTATGGCGGCGACCTCAACAACAACGTGATGTACGCCGTGGCCTATCTCTACATGGAAGACGACATGGATGTGGACATCGGGCTCTCCAGCGACGATGCCGTCCAGGTGATGCTCAACCAGGAGGAGGTCCACCTCAACAGCGTCGGCCGCGCCTGGGGCGACGCCAACCAGGTTCAGGACATCATCTCGAGTGCGGTATACCCCCAGCTCGCCCCGCTCGAGGCCGGCATGCACATGATCATGGTGAAGGTCTTTGAGGGTGGCGGTGGACATGGCTTCCACCTGCGCCTCCAGGACCCCTTCACCGGCGAACCGATCACCGAGGGCTTCCGTCTGTGCTTCTCGCCCGATCCGGACACCTGCATATCCGAAGAGCCGCCGCCACCGCCTGCCGAGATCTGTGACAACGGCATCGATGACGATGGTGACGGCAGCGCCGATTGCGACGATGGCGACTGCGCTGACGCCGGCAACTGCCAGGCGCCCGCGGGGCCGACCTTTGTGCGCGGCGATGCAAACTCTGACGGCAGCATCAACCTGACCGATGGTGTCATTCCGCTGCTGTTCCTCTTCTCCGGCGGGAATGCCCCGGCCTGCGAAGATGCGGCGGACACCAACGACAGCGGCAGCGTCGAGATTACCGATGCGATCATTATCTTCAGCTGGCTCTTTACCGGTGGCGCGCCGCCGGCGGAGCCCTCCCCCAGGAGCCCCGGCTACACGGCCGCGGAATGTGGAGAGGACGCCACTGATGATGGGATCGGCTGCGAGAACACGGCGCCTGTATGCCTGTAACCGGGCCGCGGCACGGCTGAAACGTAGCGGCACGTGGTTGGAGCCGGCTCTTTTCTTCCTCCGGGAAGAAGGAGCCGGCTCCCGCTTTTCATGCCCGGGGAAGCACTTTCCCGCCCCGGCGACTCCCCGCAACCTCTCGGAGATAAAAATGGCCTCAGAATACCGGGCATTCATCCTCCTGGCCTGCCTTGCTATTGTCCCTTTCCCCCAAACCCCGGTGAGCGGGGGCGAAGTTGAGGTGGTCATCGAAGAGGATTTTGAAGACGGCCTCCCCGATGGACTCGGGACTGTCTCCCAGGGCAATGGCCGGATCGAGGTGGTCGATGACGGCGGCGGCAATAACCGCGTCCTCTCCCTGACCCAGGCCGAGGCCACACAGGGTGCATGGGCCTGGTTCCCCCAGGAATTTGACCTCAGTGAAAAACGTGTCGAGATTGAGTTCGACCTCTTCATCGGAGTCGGCTCAAGCGCCGTGCCGGCCGATGGAGCCTCTGTAATTTTCCAGTTCGACAACGACCTCGGGGCCTTCGGAAATATAGGTGGAGACCTCGGGGTCGGCAACCTGCGTGGAGCGGGGGGCAGCTATGAATACATCTCCCTCGGCTTTGACATCTGGGACAACGGCGACGCGGACCGGGAAACCCACTGCGATGGGCGCCATGGAGCGCAATCCACCTGCGATGTCGAGGTTATCCAGAACCAGGCGGCCCCACATCTCGCCACTCCACCGGCAACCGGAGACCCGGCTGATTTCATCTCGAGCGCCGCAGTCTATGGCTCACCGGACCTCAATGTACACACGGGCGAAGAGACCTTTGATACAGATGACCTCATCCATGTGTCGATTGTCTTCGACGGCGGGGTTATGCGGGTGCGAATGGGCGGCGGCTGGACCGATCTTCCCCAAAGAGGTGGAGAACCCGTAGAGGAGGGCGTTGTGCTTGACTATTCCACCGACGCCCTCCCTTCGCGGCCTGCAAACATCGGTTTTGCAGGAACCACCGGCGGGGCCAATGCCTGGCAGTGGATCGACAACCTCATCGTGCGCGAGGGGCCGACGCGGGTTACCCGTACGCCCGAGCCGCCGCGGAGCGAGGGCGGAATCAACTGCGCATCGCGGCGTGTAAACGCCACCAACGAAATCGGCTTTTCCTTCATCGCCGACCGCCCCTTCGGGGTGGAGCTCGGCCGCGAAGGCGACCTCGAAGATGGCCTCCTCATCACCAGCAGCTCCTTCGGTCGTATCTCCACCGGGGCCGATTTTTCCAACACCAACCTGCGGCCCATCGACCTCTCGGGTATCGAGGGGGGCGCCATCAACACCTCCCGCCTCTTTATCAACGACGCCTGGTCAACCATCGGTGTTGAATACCAGGCCCTGGTCGAGCCCGGCAGGTATGATGTAAACCTCTTCTGGAGCGAGAACTTCCCGGGAGCCGTCAACCATCTCGGCCAGGGAACAAAGCTCTACAGCGTCTACCTCAACGATGAAAAGGTCCTCTGCAACTGGAGCGCCGCCGCCGCCGCGGGCGCTGGCTCGGGCGACCCGAGAAATCCCTGTGCTGCCGTAATCGACAAGGCTGTTCAGCGGGCCTTTCAGCTCGATGTAGCGGCAATCGCAGGGGAAGAATATGGAGTTCTCCGTGTTCTCGTCGACGACCTCGGAGGGGGTAATCCTCCGGAGAATGCGGCCCTCAACGCCTTCGCTTTCAGGCGCATCGGCGAGGTAAGCGGGGAGCCGGCCGGCGGCGAAATTGAACGCATCGAGAAGGAGCCGGGCGCTGAACCGCCGGGCACCCTGATCGAGGCAGCCTTCGACGGACTTGTCGATGGGGACTGCCCTCCCGGGATGGTCTGCAACTCGGTCAACTTCATGCCCGCCGCCATGGGCGGCCGCCTCCGGATCACCGATGACGCTGTCAGGAGCGGCGCCTCATCCGCCCTCTATGAAGAGACCGTCAATGTCTGCGACTACACCCTGGCCGCAGAATTCGATCTCTTCCTGGGAAACCCCGATGGCGGCGGCAACCCCGCGGCCCCGGGCGCCGAGGCCGCCGACGGCGCGGCCTTTTTCCTCCTGGAAGGTTCTGATACCGCCGCGCTCGGCCCCGGCGGCGGCGGCCTCGGCCTGCCGGCAGACCGCTCCGGCTTTGCCGTGGAATTTGACACCTGGAGCAACGGTGATTGCTGTAACGAACCCTCCGGCTTCAACACCGCCAACAAGTTTACCCATATCGGCATCCAGGCCTCGGGAATCATCTCGGAGATCAACCATGTGCAGTACAACCCGGATTTCAGGCCGGTGAGTTTCGGTGGGACCGGCTGGCCGGACTTCTTCGCCCCCGATGGCGTCCATGTCAGGATCGAATACGACGGCGGGCACGTCACCGTCATCCTCGACGGAACCACAGCCGAGGGAGATGCCTTCGGCCCGGAGGTCGTCTGCGAGGCGGACCTCGTGCCCATCTTCAGCCCGGTTGCGACCATCGGCTTTTGCGGCGGCACAGGGGGGCGCACCCAGCACACCGAGGTAGACAACGTGTTTATTGACGCGGCCCGGGGTGATCCCGGCGCCGCCAATGCCACCTCCGCAGCCCTCGAGCGCGTGCGAGAGCTCTGGCGCGACAGCCGGGGGGAGCTCTACATCAACTGTGGAGGGCCCCTGCTTTCCTGCAGCGCCACCCAGAACCCGGCTCCGGAAATGGTCGGCGCCAAATTCACCGGCAACCGGGTCGTCTGGCTCGCCGACCAGGAAGACGGGGGCGCACTGCTGCCGGCCGGCAACGAGTTCTTCACCGTTGTGCCACTGCCTAACCGGGATGGAAGCAGCTCCGGCCTGCAGGCCGCCTTGACGGATATGGGCTATTGGGATGCCCGCGGAACCTCCCCTGGAGTCAACGAGGACGACCGGGTTTTCCATAGCGAGAGATGGGGTGACCAGGAATACGAGATCCCCGTCGAAAACGGCGAGTACGAGGTCACGCTCTATTTCGCCAACTCCTACAGCGGCACCGCCGGAACCGGGCGGCGGTTCTTCCATGTCCTGCTCGAGGGAGATGAACAGAGCGGCTTTGAGCATTGCGATCTCAGCAACGACCTCGGCGTCCAGGGGCGCCCCAACCCGGTCTTCGGATTTGACAACCTCTACGACCCGGTCGGGCATGCCGAGATGCTCTACTCATCAGATCCGTGCAACTTCGCCGAATGCGACAATAACGGGGTCGATGCGCAAACGGACCCTGACGTTGACAGGATCCCTGCCGGGCTTGAATGCGGCAATGCAGCCGCCAGCGCCCTGCGCTACACCATCTCCGTCAATGACGGCGCCCTGAACATCGCTCTCACCGAACCGGACATCGCAGCCGGAGAACCGGTGGCTGATGACATGAACCCGAAGATGTCCGGCATCTCCGTGCGCCGCACAGGCGAGGTGCCGCGCGGATCAACCTTCGTGCGCGGCGATGCAAACTCCGACGGCAGCATCAACCTGACCGATGGAGTCATCCCTCTCCTGTACCTCTTCTCCGGCGGGGCCCCACCGGCCTGCGCAGACTCCGCCGACACCAATGATTCCGGCAACATCGAGATCACCGATGCGATCATCATCTTCAGCTGGCTGTTTACTGGTGGGATCGCGCCCGAGGAGCCCTCTCCCCTCAGCCCCGGCTACACGAAGGCGGAATGCGGGGAGGACGCCACCGAGGATGGGATCGGCTGCGAAAACCCCTCTCCGGTCTGCCTCTGAAAACCATCGCCCTCAGCCGGCGCCGATGCGATTCTCTTCACCTTCGCGAAGGAGGGCATCGACGACAGCCTCGGTGCTGCCGGCCTCCTCAAAGACCGCGCGCTGCCGCGCATAGCTGGGTCTTCCGCGAACCATCTCTGAGAGAACCGGAACCTGGCCCGAGCTGCCAAGGCGTTCGAAAATCGGCGCCAGCTCCCCAAGGAGCTTTTCCATCGTCTCGCCAATCGGCTGGCAGGCGCCCTCTTCATCTACGATGGTTGTCCCCTCCATGCTGTAACGAGCCGCCCGCCACTTGTTTTCCGTGACAATTCTCGGGTGCAGGATCGGCGGGGTCGAGCCCGCGGCAATACGAACCTGCAGATGAACGATCAGCGCCTGCACCAGGGCCGCTATTGCCACCGTCTCCCCCAGGGTGGGCATGGCATCGCAGACCCTCACCTCAACGGTACCGAAACCCGGGTGTGGACGAACATCCCACCAGATCTCGCGAATGCTCTCGATCCCCCCGGACCGGACCAGCGCGCCAACCAGCTGCTCGAAATCCTCCCAGCTCTCATGCCGGTAAGGCAGGCCGGCGGTGGGAAGGGTCTCGAAAATCTTGCTGCGGCAGGAGGCCAGGCCGGTGTCCTTTCCCTCCCAGAACGGCGAGCTGGCGCTCAGCGCCAGCAGGTGGGGAAGCCAGGGCTCAAGGTGGTTGGTGATCTGGATGGCCGATTCCCCATCCGGGACGCCGACATGCACATGCAGGCCAAAGATCAACATGCGCCTCGCCGGCCATTGCACCTTGTCCACAAGGCGGTGATAGCGCTCATCCTCACTGACACTCTGTTCCTCCCAGAGCGAGAAAGGATGGGTTCCTGCACTCAGCAGGCCAAACCCGAGACTGCCGGCGCAGTCCCTCACCCGGTCGAGCTTGCCACCGAGGTCGGCCGCAACCTCTGTAATGTCGGCGCACACATCTGTGTTGATCTCGATGGTAGACTGGAGCAGTTCTTTCTTGAGCCAGTCCACCTCGCCAAAAGAATCGAGGATCTCCGATGCCGCAGATGTAAGCGCCCTGGTTTTCCTGTCAACCAGCTGGAGCTCCACCTCGACACCGACTGTTGAAGCCGGACTGCTATTGAATTCGAGCTTCATAACGATGCAGTATACGTCAAGTCCGGGGGCGGTAAGTGCTTTTTGACCCGGGCGAAACCTGGAGCCCGTTTGCCGGATGACAATGCCGCTGGAAGAAAAGATTCGCATCGGAACCTCTGGATGGTCCTACAAGGACTGGGCTGGCGCCTTTTATCCTGAAGGATGTTCACAGAAAGACCGGCTGGCTCACTATGCGACCCGCTTTGACTGCGTCGAGGTGGACTCGAGTTTTTACGCCGTGCCTGCGGCAAAAACCATACTCTCATGGGGGGAGCGAACCCCCGGCCATTTTCGCTTTGCCCTCAAGGTTCCCGGCGCGGTAACCCATGGCGCCGCAAATTCGCGGCCCATTCTCGACAAGGTCCTTCTTGACGAGGACGGCGTCCTGCCTTCCTTCCTTGAAAACGCAGCTCTTCTCGGTACCCGGCTCGGGCCCGTGGTTTTCCAGTTCCCCTATTTTCGCGCCGGCGGGATGGAGCCCGGCGATTTCCTCGACCGCCTGGAAAAGACGCTCGAGCAATTACCCGCCGGGATCCGCTACGTAGTTGAGCTGCGCAACAAGGGATGGATCGACCGGCGCTACCTC
>JAYGDV010000474.1:0-3069 GCA_046582735.1 Planctomycetota bacterium | reverse complement strand
GCCGCGTCCTGGCAGTTGCAGCCGCTCCTTGGCCATTACACCGGGGAAATGGCCCCCACTCCAGCTGCAATGTCTCACAGACGGAGTGTGCAAGCGACAGGATACACCTGTTCAGACGCCACAAAGGCTTTCCTATCAAAGAGAGCAGATTCTACCTCACATCGAGGCGAGGTGCAAAGAACCGGCTCTACCCTGATCAGTAACCGATAAACTCCATAAGTTCCTTTTCGCGCAGAACAGGAATTCCAAGGCGCTCGGCTACCTTGAACTCGGTAGTCTTCTCATAGTCCTGAAGAGCCACCAGGTAGCTCGTGTTGATATCCACGCTACCCTTCACCGCCACACCGTAGCCCTTGAGCTTGGCCCGGAGGAAATCCTCAGTCATTTCCTGGCTGGTAAGCTTGGTACCGGCGAAAACGAAAATCGGCTCCTCTTTCTGGTCGTAGAAGGGGCTGGTGATCAGGTCACCGGAGGTAATGGGATTACGCTCAGGGTCAACCTGCTCGATAATCCTGACTTCGGCCTGCTGCTCATCAACCTGGCGAACCTCGATCCGGCCCTTATACATCTTCTTTCCGCCCTTGATCGGACGATAGACCCTGAATATCAGACCCGTCCTCAGATGATTTTTGCGGCCAAGGTCCACCCAACCCTTACCCAACTGGTTGGATACGTGAACGAGCTTTCCATCGGGCTTGGCATCCTCGAGGGTGAGAAGCTGGCGATCCCGGGCCTGGAGCTTTTTCACAAAAGCACCCAGCGTGCCGATCTCGGAATCCTTACGCTGCAACTGGCGGTTGGTTCCCAGCTCTTTCTCGGTCCATTCTTCTTCTTTTTCCTCGAACTCCTGCTTGAGGCGTTCGACGACGGTAAGGTGTTTACTCTTGGCGTCCTCGACCTCCTGCTGGGCTTCGGCAACCTGGGACCTCTGCTCAGCCAGATCCGTGGTCAGAGTCTTGATGGTATCTTCGCGGCTGGCAATGGCTGCCGTGAAGGTCTTGTCAGCCTCATCTCGCTCCGAGACAGCCTCATCGCGCAAAGTCCGGTACGTATCGAAAATGCCTTTGAACTTCGAGTACGGCTGGATCAAAAAGGTGAAGGAAACATCAGAATTGCGATTCAGATCCTTGTTGGACTCGTTGATCCAAGCCGTCACTCTCTCCAACTCGCTACTCATGTCCTGGATCAAGCCATCAGCCTTGGGGAAATCCACAGCCTGGTTTTCTCCTACGATGAAGGCCCTCAACTTTTTGTTGTCGCCCATCAACTCCTTGTTGATCTTCTCAAACGCTGCACTTTTTGCTTCCGCTGTTTCAACCTCACCTTGGATGATAGGGATCTCGTTGTGCTTCAGAAAGAAGGCCACGGTCATGAGAACAAACAACATCATCGATACGACGAAAAGATATAAGAATACAGAGCTTTCCCTTTGGGCCATGGGAGTTCCTCCTGCATGCAGACAAGACACAAATGGCTCTATACAAAGAGCCCGGAGCTTGTCGGCTTTGAGTTATCTGGATTGTTTCTGGGTAGAAAAACGGCCTAAAACGCTTAAGAGACCTAAGTTTACGATTTTATAGGTACATGCACACCTGTCAAGGAAGGAACAACCGGTCGCTTAAAAGGTTTCGTAAATAAAGCCGACGGGTAAGTTCCAGGAAAACTGGGCCTATACTCCTTGACACGAGGATGTACGACAGGTAAGGATACCCTACTACAGAAGAATATGCAGTGGCGCCTGCTTCCCTTGGCCCCAAAACCCGGGTATCAGGTCAATAGAGTCCGCAGAAGTCCTTCTACGGGTTTTTCGACGAAGAAACGGTGAAAGGGGCTAAGGAGCGGTAATCTGGCCCGAAGTTATCGGGAACAGGTAAATCAATCAGAGCGCCAGGCGGTCCCTGAAGCTTTTATAAGGACGGATCGCCGCGGTTATCGAATTTGAGATGGATGACCGCAAAAAAAGAAGTTGAAGAAAATACCGAACAAAAGACTGCCCATGAGCCCCGGGCCTTCACAGGATGAGGGGCCGCCGGGGTTCCCCCCCCTGCCGGGACGCCCGGCGGAAAAGGGCCCTGGAAATAACAGCCTGATGCTCGGAACACTTCCCAAGTCTTAATTTCCATACTACACAATTTGTTTCAGCCAGCTGGCCCTGCTTCCCGGATCACGGGACCCGGGGGTGGTTTGGCGTATTTGTCCGTCTTATTGCCCGGGGCCCCTGGCACCGGGCAATAAGACGGACAGATTGCAGAGGTACAAGTGATACTGGGTATTCTCGGCGGTATAGGTTCCGGCAAGAGCACGGTAACCGATATGTTCGCTGCGCTTGGTGCAAATACCCTCGATGCGGATTCCATTGCGCATGAGGTGATCGAAAAGGAAGAGACCAAATCCACTCTTCAGCAATGGTGGGGAGACGAAATATTTACCGCGGAGGGAAAGGTAGACCGAACAAAGATCGCGAAGAAGGTTTTCTCCGATGCAGCGGAACTGGTTCGGCTGAATAACCTGATCCACCCGGAGGTGAGAAATCGGATAGAAGAAGACATCGGGAAATTTATGGCGGGGAACGGCAAAGAAAAGAAATTGCTGGTGCTCGATGTGCCCTTGCTCGCCTCCTCCACCCTGCGCGACTTTTGTGACGAGATCATCTTCGTCAGCTCGGATGAAACGCTCCGTCAGTCACGGATCCAGCTGAGAGGGTGGTCAA
Source organism: Planctomycetota bacterium (assembly GCA_046582735.1). Taxonomy (GTDB): domain Bacteria; phylum Planctomycetota; class UBA8108; order UBA8108; family UBA8108; genus UBA8108. The sequence continues at coordinate 359 of JAYGDV010000474.1, read as the reverse complement.
ACCAGGACCTTAAAAAGAGAGAATCGTGCCAGGTACCTGAGAACGAAAAGAAAGAACTGGCTGGTTTCATTATCAATAATTCAGGAAGTCTGGACGAAACACGCCAGCAGGTAGAAATCCTCTACCAGGACCTGGTGTCGATGGATTTTTCATAGAAAGAGTGGATGACTTTGGCTAAGGCAAAACCGACAAAGAAAAAAACAGGCAAATCGAGTAAGGCTTCCAGGGGTAAGAAGAAAGATGAGGCCACCTTTGGCCTCCCCAGCGACGAGGATCTGGAGAAAGAAGCGAAGGCCATTGATGAGAAGAAGAAGGACGCTGATGGAGAAGATCTCCATATTGGCCAGCTCCAGAAAATG
>JAYGDV010000448.1:0-9365 GCA_046582735.1 Planctomycetota bacterium | reverse complement strand
TCAGCCTGGTGTTCTACCTCTCCCGCGACCTCGACCTGCTGAAGCGCTTCTATTCCGGGGTCTTCAGCATCTACGGGATTGGTTTCCTCGGCTACCTGTTCGTGCCGGCGGTCGGCCCCTACGTGGCCATGGCCGGGGAGTTCGAGGTTGAGCTCGACGGACTCTGGCTCTCGGCATGGAACGCACAGTTCATTGCGAATGCCTCCAACGGCGTGGATGTATTCCCGAGCCTCCATTGCGCCGTATCCTGCTTCTTCGTCTCCTTCGACTGGGTTCACACGCGCTGGCGTTTCTACCTCTACGTGCTACCCTGCCTGGGGCTCTGGGTATCGACCATCTACCTTCGCTATCATTACTTCGTCGATGTACTCTGCGGATTCGCTCTCTGCGCGCTGTGCTTCGCGCTCAGCAGGCGGGTCGGCCGGAAAGCCGGGGAAGGAGAATCAGATGAAACAGCTGCTGACCTTCGATGACCCTCTCGCTCGGAGGGTCGAGCTCACCGGGGGAAAGGGCTCGAGCCTGGCGTTTTTCACGCAGAGCGGTTTTTCCGTACCTGCGGGGTTCATCGTCACCTCACGTTCCTATCTCGATTTTATCGCACCGGCTCATGAGCTGCTGCTCGGTGTGCGCGGCTTCTCGTTCGATGACCCTGCCCGGCTGCGCTCCGAGAGCGAACAGCTGCGTGCGTCTCTCGCCGATTTCCACCTTTCGGACTCTCTCAAAGACGACATCCGCTCAACCCTGGAGTCACAGGATGAATCTTCCTTCGCGGTGCGTTCCTCTTCGACCATGGAAGACCTTGCGAGCGCCGCCTTCGCCGGACAACACGACTCCTACCTCAACTGCAGGGGTGCAGATGAGGTCATCGACAAGGTCAAGTCCTGCTTCCTGTCCCTGTGGAATGACCGCGCGATCGCTTACCGGCAGAAGCAGGGGTTCGACCACCTGCTTGCAGAGATGGCCGTCGTCGTGCAGCGCATGGTTCAATGCGATGTGGCGGGCGTGGGTTTCAGCATGAACCCCATCAACGGCGAGCTTGACGAGATGGTCGTCGATGCGAATTTCGGCCTTGGCGAATCGGTCGTCAGCGGCGAAGGCGAGGTGGATCATTTCGTGATCGACAAGAAGAGCGGCACAGAGAAGCAATCGCATATCGCGCAGAAGACCCTCAAGGTGGTCGCGAGCGACGAAGGCACAGAAGAGGTCGCTATCGACCCGGCCGAGGGCGAAAGCAGGAGCCTCGACTCCGAACAGATCTCCCACCTCGCGGAGCTGTTGAAAACTGTCGAGGAGACCGCCCGCTTTCCCCAGGACATCGAGTGGGGCTTCGCCGGAGCGGACCTCCATCTCCTCCAGTCCCGGCCGGTCACGACGATCCCGGCTCGCTGGACACGTGACGAATCAGCCGAGCGCTTCCCCAACGTCATCACGGCCCTGACCTGGGATTTTGTTGAAGCAGGCTTTCACCGCTCGCTCAACTACTCCTTCTCTCTAATGAACTTCCCCCCCTTTGATGGCAAGTGGTTCGGCATGCACGACCACTACATCTACGGCAACCAGAACGCCGTGGAGATCTATGGCCGGAGAACCCAGGTGGCGCCGAAAACCATCGAAGAGCTGGAGGCCGCGATCCCCCTGCTGCGCGAATCCTTTCGCTGGGTACAGGAGCTGCCGGTGATCTGGTCACGGGATCTCGACGACTACCTGATCCGGATCGGCCGGTTCCAGACCCAGGCCCTCGAGGACGAGGACCTGGCGGGAGCCTGGAAATTCGTCCACCAGGTCAACCAGCTCGGTGCAGAGTATTTCCTGCCCAACATAGCCATCTCGATCGCCCACGGTGGGCTCTACCGGACGCTCCACCAGATCCTCAGCCTCGCTGTGCCCGAGGATGCCAACAATATTTTTGACAGCCTCATGGCTTTCTGTGAAACAAAGACCGGCGCGATCAACAAGGAGCTCTTTGAGCTTGCCACCCTGGTCCGCTCCCAGCCGGACCTCGAGGCCGCTCTTGCCGAAAAAGATGCGAAGAAGGTCATCGACGAAGGAGTGCTTGATGGGTGGCCGGACTTCGCACAGCGCTTCGACAAGTTCCTCAGCGACCATGGACACCGCGAGATCGATTTCGATGCCTACCAGCCAACCTGGGTCGAGGTTCCCTGGGTCGTTCTCGACAACGTGCGCTTGATTCTCCAGACGCCCATGGAGCCGACGCCCTACGAGAAGGAGCGCGAGCTCAAGGTACGTATGCAACAGACCGAGGTGGAGCTCTACAGCCGCCTTCCTGAGGGCCTGCACTTTTTCTTCGCCGAGATCCTGCGCCTCGCGCGTCTCTATACGAGCCTCGACGACCTCGAACACTACCAGACAACCCGCCTGACAATCCCGATGCGAAAGGGGCTCCTCGTCTGCGGCGAGCGCCTCTGTGAAAAAGGCGTCCTGGATGACCCCACGGACATCTTCTTCGCTCGCCTCGAAGATCTTGACCAGGCCGTTGAGGAGGACTCTCCTTCCTGCTGGCGGGCGGTATCCGCCGCTGTAGAAAAAGAAAAGAATCCTACCTGCAAGCCAGGCAGCGGGACCCTGATTGGGTCCTGGGCCAGGAGCAGGCAGAAGAAAGCGATGGAGAGGTGCTCTCCGGGCTGCCGGGAAGCCCGGGTGTTGCCGAGGGAGAGGTCTGCCTGGTCCTCGGGGTCGAGGACATGGGGCGGTTCGCCAGCGGTTCGGTCCTGGTCGCGCGGACCACGAACCCGACCTGGACACCTCTTTTCTACAGCGCCGTGGCGGTGATCACCGAGAGCGGTGGCCCGCTGTCCCACGGCGCCGTAACCGCCCGCGAGATGCAGATCCCCGCCGTGATGTCGGTCAAGGGATCCCTGTCGAAACTGCAGAACGGCCAGCGTGTGCGTGTCGACGGGGGCCAGGGAAAGATCCACCTGCTCTGAGCCGCCCCACTGCAGTCGGGCTGCAGGTTCATTTCGCGATGACGCCCTGCTCCACATCCCGCCTGATGGATATAAAGAAGCCCCGCACCATTGCGGGGCTTCCTCATTTTTACATGGACAAACTGCAGCTGCAGACCCTGCGGTCAGTTACAGGTCGGCGACACGCGCTCACAACCGATACCGTCCTCGGTCGGATCCTCGGTACATTCTTCCCTGGTGTAGCCCGGGCTCAGCGGAGACGGAGCCGCTGGAGCAGCGCCACCTGAGAACAGCCAGCCGAAGACGATGATCGCATCGGTGATCTCGATACTGCCGGTATCGTTGGTGTCGGCAGAGTCGAGGCAGGTCGGGGCCGAGCCTCCGGAGAACAGGTAGAGGAGCGGAATCACCCCGTCGGTCAGGTTGATGCTGCCATCGGAGTTGGCGTCACCGCGAACGAAGAGTGGCCCGGACGGCTGGCAACTTGCAGCCTCGGCGCAATCGTCATCGTCGCAGTCAACATTGCCATCCTCATCATCATCTATACCGTTGCCACAGATCTCATCCGGCAGCGGCTGGCAACTCTGCGCATCGGAACAATCGGCATCGTCACAGTCGGCATTGCCGTCGCCATCGTCGTCGAGACCGTTGTCGCAGATCTCAGCCGGCAGCGGCGGTTCGCCATCGGGCGAGAAAATCTGCAGCTCGGCAATACTGAGATTCACCCCCGGCATAGAGACGCGTACGAACTGGCCCTCTGATTCCACGTCTTCGATCGAGAGGAAAGCTCCGATGAGGAGGCCTCCATCGGCGAGGAAGGTCTCTTCCCAGAGGAGCTCGCGCTCAAAATCAAGGACGCTGACGGTGAAATTGGTCAGGCGTTCACTGCAGCAGTCAAGGCGGTTCCAGATCCGCATATAGGAGATGTAGTAGGTATCCTGAAGATCGACCTCCCACCAGGAGTCCGGTCCACTCGTATGCGTGATGGACCCCGCAGCCCACTGGCCATTGGTATTGCCATCGATCGCACGGTTGGGAGTCCCGCCACAACACTCCGATGACTGGGTGGCAATGCCGTTGGGGCCGACGTTGACATAGCCCTCATCACCCGGGAGAGGTTCAGGACCCTGCTCGACGCAATCTTCGGGCGGGTTATCGATGATCTGCCCCTCGAGGTCGTCAAACTCGCTGGTGCCGTGAAAAACAATCCCCTCGCTCTGGTCGTTCAGGACCAGTCCGAACTCATCCCGGAGGCCGACCCGCATGTTCCAGCCACCACCGCCCTCCCAGACGTAGGCGGTGATCTTATTGATACCGGGTTCGAGATCGGCGCACCGGCTCTCCTGGCAATCGCCGGCGCTGCCGCGGCAGGCGCTGACCAGGGTCACTGTATAGTTGTTCACATCGAGACGGATCGAGTCATCGCTGGCCGTACAGAGCTGAACCCTCATCGGCTCATCGGTAGTGTTCTCGACATAGGTCGTCGAGACCGCCATGATGTTGTCGGTTCCGGGGAACCCGGTCGCGCTCGCAATGGCGTTAAAATCGACCAGGTCTCCAACCGGCACCCTGAAGCCTACGTCCTCCAGCAATTGGGAGCTCATCCAGATCGGCAGCTCACTGAGCGCCAGGCCGGGCCAGTTGCTTGACTCGGCATCGAAGAATTCGATATCCCAGTCATCGCCGGGACGCGGGTTTTCCTCATCCATGTCATAAGGGGCCACCCAGTTTCCTAGCATACGGCCAGCGCCACCTCCGGAACATCCCCCATCCTGGTCAAGAAACAGCATGTTCCAGGCCTCGGTTCTGAGCCAGCCGAAGGGATTCACTCCATCCACACTGCAGTCGGGTCCCTCGGCCAGTTCCTGGCCCTCGAGCTCGTCATCCTCGCCGGTGCCGTGGAAGATAATGCCCTCGCTGAAATCATCGAGAATCTGCATCGCGGCATCCCGCAGGCCGATCCTCATATTCCAGCCACCGCCGCCCTCCCAGACGTAGGCCGTGATCTTGTTCATCCCGGGAGCCAGTTCGCCGCAGTTGACCTCCTGGCAATCCCCGGCGCTGCCGCGGCAGGCACTGACCATGGTGACATTGTGGTTGTTGATATCGACACGGATCGAGTCATCGCTGGCTGAACAGACCTGGACCCTCATCGGCTCATCGGTGATGTTCTCGACATAGGTCGTCGAGATCGCCACGATGTTGTCGTTACTCATGAACCCTGCCCCGGTGGCCATGGAATTAAAATCAACCAGGTCGGTCGGCAGCAGCGGAGCGGCCAGCGCTCTGAGGGAATTCATGCTGACCCAGGTCGGTATGTCGTTGACCCTGTTTCCTCCCCAGCCGCCCGCTTCAGCTACAAAGAAATCGATATCCCACTCATCGCCGGGGCGCGGGTTTTCTTCGGCCAGGTCGTAGGGTTCCACCCAGTTTCCCTCCATGCGGAGAAAACCGCCGCCGCCACAACCTCCATCCTGGTTGAGAAAGAGCATGTTCCAGGCGTTGCTGCGAATCCAGCCGCCGGGATTGGCTCCTTCATCGATCGGCTCGAGCGGCGGCGGGGGCGGTGGCGGGGGCGGAAGGCCATCTTGTGGCGAGAAGATCTCGACCTCTGCGAGGGAGAGAACATCCATTTCATCTGCATTGCCGACCCCTCCGGTACCGGAAAGATCCGGATCCGGGGTTCGCACGACCCGCACGATACTGCCGATAACCGACTCCCCCAGGAGCTTCACCAGGTCGACCACCAGACTCTCGGGCGCGGCTGTATTGACCCCACCTCCGATGATGTGCTCTTCGTTGAGAAGCTCTGACTCGAAGAGGATATCCCCATCAGGTGCGTCGAAGATCAGGACGGTAAGGTCACGAAAACGCGAGGGGCAGCAGCCGCGGCGGTTGTGAAGAATGATCGAGGTGATCTCGTACTCATCGCGCAGATCAAGCTCCCAGGTAGATGGCAGGTTCTGCCCGGCCCCGGTGTGGGTAAAGTTACCGAAGTTGCCATCGATGGCCAGGTTGGCGGGGAAGACCCCGCCATTGTATTCCGATGACTGGGTGGCGATTCCGCGCGACGCGACGTTAACCGTATCGCCATCGACCCCCTGCCCGAAGGCTGCCACGCTTAAACTGAGTACAGCAACCAACACCAGTCCATTCATTATCTTTTGCATGGAGCTTCCCTACCGATTGTATTGAGACTTATTTCAACTTTCTTCGACCACTAAACCAGTAGTCTATTCTCCTACAGAGCGGCATGAAAGCAAGCGAGTTGCCCGGCCGGCCGGATTCTATTTCGCGCCGAGCTCGCGAACCCGGATATTGCGGAAGCGGTAGACGCCTGTTTTCGCATTGTGCTGCAGCCCGATGGCCCCGCGCTTGTGGGTGGCGTTCTCGATGTCGCTGCAGAGCTGGCCGTTGACCCAGGTCTGGATCCGGGCTCCCTGGCAGCGAACCCGGACCTGGTTCCAGCTTTTCGGCTTAAAAAAGGAGCCTGCACGTTTCACGAAGGCATCGATCTCATCCTGTTTCTCCGCCGGGTTCACCCAGCCGACCCCGATATCAAAGATCCCGCCGCTTCGAATATCGGAGATCTCGCTCTGGAAACCCCGCGGCAGGTTGGCTCCCTTCGGCAACACGCAGCGAAAGCCCACTCCGGAGTCAAAGTCGCTCGAGGGCATCTTCGCCTCGAGTTCGAGGATGAAGTCGGTAAACGCCCTCTTGTGCAGGTAAAACACCTGGGGACTCGGCGACAGGTGGATCTCTCCATTGACGACCTTGATGCTCTTGTTGGGTGCGATCTGGGTAAGCGGAGATGGCCCCGGCTGGCGCCATCCTTTCAGGGTCTTTCCGTCAAAGAGCGAGATCCAGTCCGCCTTGCCAAGACCGACCTCAAAGGTGCCGAACTCAGGCCAGGGAGGAAACAGCGTTTTCCCCTTTCGCAGCTTCGGAGCCGGCGGCACCTTGTATTGCTTTCGCAACTTAGCGAGCTCGCCCTTCATGTGCTTGAGGACCGCGGCATATTGCGCGCTGTCATGAACCGACCTCATCTCCCTGGGGTCCTTCTCGAGATCAAAGAGCTCCCACTCGTCGAGATCGTAGAAGTGCATCAGCTTGTAGCGGCTGTTGCGCACGCCATCATGGCGGCGCACAGCGTGGTACTCGGGGAAGCAGTAGTAGTGGTAGTAAATCGATTCTCTCCACTCGGCGGGTTTTTCCCCCTGGAAGAGAGGCTTCAGGCTGCGGCCCTGCATGTCGGCGGGAATCTCCAGCCCGGCGATATCGAGAAAGGTCTGGGCGAAGTCCAGGTTCGAAACCATGTACTTGTTCACGGTACCGGCCCTGGCCACCCCGGGCCAGCGAACCAGCAGCGGCGTGCGCAGGGATTCCTCGTACATGAAGCGCTTGTCAAACCACCCGTGCTCGCCGAGGAAGAACCCCTGGTCGGAGGCGTAGATCACCACGGTGTTCTTCGCCAGGCCCGATTCGTCGAGGTAATCAAGCAGGACACCTACCGATTCATCGAGGGACTTGATGCAGGCGAGGTAGTCGGCCATGTAACGCTGGTATTTCCAGCGCACGAGGTCATCTCCCTGCGGTCTCTCCTTGAGAACCCTGGCCCGGATCCCGTCATAGACCTCGTTCCACTCCTTCCTCTGGGCAGCGTTCATACGATCCTGGCGAAAGGGAACCATCTTGTTGTCGAGGACCAGGTCCATGGTCACCCGCAAGGTCATGTCCTGGGTCTGCGCCGGGGTACCGCGACCCTTGTAGTCATCAAACAGGTTCTTCGGTTCGGGGTAATGCTTGCTGGTGTATTCCTCCAGGTACTTGACCGGCGGGAGCCAGAAACGGTGCGGGGCCTTGTGCTGGACCATCAGCATGAAGGGCTTCTTCTTGTCCCGGCCACCCTTGAGCCAGGCGATGGATTTATCGACCACCGCCTCGGTCACATATTCACCCGGCTTCCCCTCCACCTTGCCGGCGGGCGTCTTGAATTCCGGCGCGTAGTAGGTTCCCTGGCCGGGAAGCACGTTCCAGAGATCAAATCCCTGCGGGTCCGAGCCGAGGTGCCACTTGCCGATGAGAGCGGTCTGGTAGCCGCCTTTCTGCAGGATCTTCGGAAAGGTCTGCTGGTCACCGTTGAATACATGGTGATTCTCGAGGAAACCGTTCAGGTGGGAATGCTTACCCGTCTGGATAACAGCACGACTGGGACCGCAGAGGGCGTTGGTGACGAAACAATTGTCAAAGCGGATCCCTTCACTGGCGATGCGGTCGAGGTTCGGAGTCGGGGCGACGTCCTTGAGACGCCCCCCATAGGCTGAAATCGCCTCGAAGGAATGGTCATCGGAAAAGATAAAAACGATGTTCAGACGTTCCTTCGACAGGACGTCTCCGCCGGCAAAGACAAGCTGCCCCAGCGCCACCAGGATGGTCAGGATGATTTTTTTCATAGCCGCAATCCTACGCCAAGGGCAGGAACCGCTCCAACCCGAAACTGCCGGCGCTGAAACAGCGAATAAAAAACCAGGGGAACTGGAGAGCCGGCGGATTGACCCCAGAATGACTGCTTCAGGAAATGGGTTTTCCAGGCAACCGAAGCAGAGGACCGGCCGGTATGGGAAAATATCTGAGAGGAAAGGACCTGCGAGGTGAATACCTCGAGGGAGCCGACCTCGGGGACGCGAATCTCCAGGATACGGATCTGCGGGGCGCGAACCTGATCGGCGCCAACCTGGAAAGGGCGTACATGGTGGGCGCGAACCTGTTGCGCGCGGACCTGGAGGGCGCGATCCTCTCCGACTCGAACCTGGCGGATGCAAACCTGAAATGCACCAACCTCGACGGCGCAAGACTGGATAATGTGAACCTGGAAAGGGCGTACATGACGGGCACCCGTCTCGAGAACGCGAACCTCTGTGGAGCAGATCTAACAAGGGCATACGTGGCAAGCTCGCACCTGGAATCGGGAGCGTACCTGGTGGGCGCGAACCTCCACGGGGCTTTCCTCTGGTGTACGGACCTGAAGAACGCCGACCTGAGAGGTGCGAATCTCTCGAGCGCGTGCCTCTGGCATGCGAACCTGACAGGCGCCTACCTGCGAGGCGCCAACCTGCAGAACGTCGATCTTCGCGGAGTTCTGATCGGTGATTTCGAAGACACCATCGGCACTCCATCCTACCTTCCCGGCGAACCCCTGGGTAAGTGGGGACACGCCCTCCTTGCCAGCGTGCAGGACCTCACTTAGGCTAAGGGCCGGATTCAAATGAAACAGCGAGAGGATTCAGACATGAAGCACCTGGTAATTTCTGCGGTGATGGTGAATACCGTTTTTCTCGGCATGTACTGGAGTATGGGTGGCGGCCCACATCCGGGCGGAGTTGTCGCGTCTGAGGCGGCTGAGTATAAGGAATACCCCGGTACGGAGGGCGATGGAGATCA
>JAYGDV010000441.1:0-3867 GCA_046582735.1 Planctomycetota bacterium | reverse complement strand
AATGTCCCGGAAGATCGTCATGTCTTCTTCGTTATTGCCATCAAAGCCCAGGGCGGTGACGCTTTCGCGGTTGGCGCCGGAGGACCAGTTGACGATCGCCTGTCCTCCGCCGATGTCATCGGGGCGGATGTTGAGCGAGTCTATATTGATGCCCTCATCGGCGAGCCAGGTGTTGCCGTTGGAATCGACAACCGAGCGTCCGCCCATGTTGATCCTGAGCGGTAGCTCGAAATCCTGCGCAGAGCTCCGGGTGATTGCCAGCAGGCAAAGAGAAAACAACAGTGAAAGAACTGCCAGGTGACGCATTGAGATCCTCCTCGTTTTGGACGGAACGCCCGCAATTGGTAAATCAGATAATTGAATTCAAAACCCAATCCAACCAGGCGTATTGCCCGGGGTGGAGAGTTTCTTTCGAGACCGACGACATTGTAACAAGAAAAAACGGGGGAACTCCAATAACAGTTGGATTTCCCCCGTTTTAAGCCGGCGTTACTTTTTACAGGCAGTTTCCGGGCGAGGTTTCGCAGCCGAGCGTCTCGTCTTCATCATCCGTTCCGCATCGGGGGTAGGGAGCCGGCGGGCGGGGGCCGCCGAGGAACAGGTAGCCCAGGGTGAAGGCCGCATCGGAGATGTCGACCTGACTGTCGTCGTTGGCATCGAGAGCCAGCAGGCACGCCGGGTCACGGCCGCCCTGGAAGAGATAGCGCAAGGTAAAGCTGGCATCGGAAATATTGACATCGGCGTCGCCGTTGGAGTCGCCGCGGACGAACGGGAGGCTGGCTGCCACCTGGCAGCTTTCGACCTCGGAGCAGTCGCTGTCGTTGCAGTCCACATCTCCATCACCGTCGTCATCTTCGCCGTTATCGCAGATCTCGGGGCAGGCAGGGCAGTCGCTGTCTTCGCAGTCGACAGCCCCGTCGCCGTCGTCATCGGCGTTGTTGCCGCAGATTTCTCCGCCGATGGGGACGAGCTGGATGCCCGTCATGCCGACGCCGTGGAAGTTCGACCGGTCATTCGCCATCCAGGGGGTGATGGTCAGGGTGTCGAGGGTGATGTTCTCAAAGAGCACGTAGTTGCCCGCCGTGCCGCCGTTGCTGCGGATAAACCCGCGCCTTGCGTCGTAGACCGGAACGCCGGCGGTGCCTGTGAAACTCGAGTTGAGGGTGCGGTAGCCGCTTTGCGCCGCGACCGATGCCCCCGAGGGGGGACCGCCGCTGCCGAAGGTTCCCGCTCCGCTGAGGTACATGGTGCCGTAGCTGCCGGTGGTGAAACCGATTCCCTCGTTGATGTAGACGTAGACATCGTAGGCGGCGCCGGCCGATGCGTTGCAGCCGGTGAGCTCGATCGCCGCGTAGGTATGAGGGTCGCTGCTTGAGTTGAAGGGAGAGGGTCCCTTCCCTTTCATCATCCGGGCGTTGGGGTCGCTGCCGACCACCGAGCCGCTGGGGCGGCCGTCCCAGGCCCGGTAGGTCAGGCGCAGGGGAGTCGCCTCGCCATCTCCGTCGACGATTACCGAGTTGGTGGTGGTGGATCCGTTCTGGTTCGGAGAGTAGGGGATGTTGTTCCAGTTCGACTGGGGGACGACACCGGCGCTCTCAGCGGATCTCAGGCGGAGTTCGCCGCTGGGGTCCGTCATGTTGATATTGATGGTTCCGGCGAGGATATGGCTGGAACAGAGCAAGGCTGACAGCAGCGCAAACAGGTTCTTCATGGGACGACTCCCTATTGGTTTACTCGCAAACAGAAAAAGTTAATTACAGGCTGGATCCTTCCCGGTTCGGGGCTGGTCCCGAAATCGGTAAATCGAGAAAATAAGAACAGAGCTCAGTTCACCCGGGCGCCTCGCGCCGGATGAAATCTCCCTTTCAGACCGCCCGTTATTGTACCAAGAAAAAAAGCTGGTGGTGCTGCCCAAAGTCAGAGTCCGAGCTCCTCGAGCCCGATCGTCTGGAAGACCAGGTCCGCCCGCGAAGACTCGTAGAGGATCCCGACGGTTCGAGCGTTGACCATGACGAGTGAGCTGTAGGCTCCCCCGTTCTTGTCGAGCAGGACCTGTTTGCTCCAGGTCTTTCCATCGTCCAGGCTCATCTGCAGGGTCATGTTCTGCCGCCTCGATTTATGGCGGGGATTGGAGAAGAACAGGACGGTCCGGCCATCTTTGAGCTTGTGAGAGATCAGGCTGGCCATGCAAACCGGCTCCGGCAGGCTCCCGTGGTCGGAAGGATGAACCTTCCAGGTCTTTCCCAGGTCGGCTGTTACACTCACAGCGCGACCGTTGGTTTCGGATTTGTCTTTGCGGTTTCGATTGTCACGCATGTTCAGCATGAGTGAGCCGTCAGAGAGCTCGGCGACAGCGGACTCGTTGGTGTTGGAGCGGGCGAGGCTTGAAAGCGTCCAGGTTTTACCGTGGTCCCTGCTCCACATCAGGTTGGAGAAGGGCAATCCTTTTTCGTCCCGTCCGCCTGCTGGCATCACCAGGGTTCCATCCCTCATCGTGATCCCGTTTCCAGGGCCCGGGGCAAAAAGATGCCAGGCGGGATTCTTCAGTCTCGCGGTCCAGTTTTCGGGTTTCGACCAGGTCTGGCCATCGTCGCTTGATCGTACCAGCATGAACTGCGAAGACCTGGAGAGCCCGAGTCCCGGCTCAGAGCCCCGGCCTCTCCACTGGTGGGTGCCGGGCTTGCCGTGGGTCCAGACCGCGCTCACGATGATCTCGCCGGTGGTCCTGTCGACGAGGATATTCGGGTCGGAGCAGCCGTTCTGATCCTCAGGCAGCCCGCCATGACGGCCCATGTCCATGATGGGGCGGGGTTTTTCCCAGGTCTTCCCGCCATCGGTTGAGCGCGACAAGCCAATGTCCATATGACCCTGGAGGTCACGCCGGCTGCGGTAACGCATGTCGTATACAGCCAGCAGGGTTCCGCTGTTGGTGACGGCGATTCCGGGAATTCGAAACGTGTGGCAGCTGTATTCACCCTGGCGGTGAATCACCACGAAGGGGCGGTCCTCCAGGGCGGAAGCGGCAGGGCAGGTTAACAATGGAACCAGGAGTGCTGTAAGTATTTTCATGGCCGGCCAGGTGTCCAGTTTCTATTCAGGTATGAGGCAGCCGGGTGCCGGGTATCGATAAAAAAGAACCGGGCGGGGCTCCCCTGCAGGGGGCCCCGCCCGGTTTCAATGGCCGGCTTACTGGCAAATGGGCGACGGCCGGTCACAGCCGATACCATCCTCGGTCGGGTCCACCGCGCATTCGGCCCTGGTATACCCGGGGCTGAGCGGAGCCGGTTCCGCCGGGGCCATCCCACCGGTGAACAGCCACCCGAAGATGATGATCGCATCGGTGATCTCGATGCCGCCGGTGTCGTTGGTGTCGGCGGAGTCGAGGCAGGCCGGGGCCGCGCCGCCTGAGAACAGGTAGAGCAGCGGCACGACGCCATCGGTCAGGTTGACGCTGCCGTCGGAGTTGGCGTCGCCGCGAACGAAGGTCGGGCCCTTGGCCACCTGGCAGCCGGCATCATCGGCGCAGTCGTCGTCGTCGCAATCAGCGACGCCGTCACCATCATTGTCGATGCCGTCATCGCAGACCTCGGGGCAGGCGGGGCAGTCGCGGTCGGCGCAGTCGATGGCTCCATCGCCGTCATCGTCAACGTCATTGTCACAGATTTCAGGCTGGCCGACCGGCGCGTCCCACGAGGCACCGAGAAATGCGACCTCGGGGCTGTGGTCGTTCAGCTTCGCGCCATTGGCTTCGATAGCGAAGCGCATGTTGAAGCCGCCGCCGCCTTCCCACACCAGGAGAGCGAGCTTGTTGACGCCGGGGGTCAGGACGGCATTCGCGCGCTCCTGGCAGTCGGCACCGGAACCGCG
>JAYGDV010000262.1:0-13306 GCA_046582735.1 Planctomycetota bacterium | reverse complement strand
AGCGAAGAGGGGCCCATCGAGACCGGTGGCAAGGTCAACCTGGTGATTCCGCCCGGCCCGCACCTTGGAAACAAGGTCCTGAGGATCAAGGGGCTCTGCAAGGGCTACGATGGGCGTGAGTTGATCAAGAATCTGGATCTCGAGATCGCCCCGGGAGAGATGGTCGGCATGACCGGCCCCAACGGGGTCGGCAAAACAACCCTCATCCGGATGATCACCGGCCAGGAAGAACCGGACTCGGGAACCATCGAGGTCGGCGAGACTGTCAAGATGACCTATGTCGATCAGAGCCGGGATGATCTCAACCCGGAGAAGACCGTCTATGAAGAGATCTCAGAAGGTCGTGATGTCATCATGGTCGGTGACCGGGAATACCACATCCGGGAGTATCTCTCGGGCTTCCAGTTCAAGGGCTCCGACCAGCAGATCCCGGTCGGCAAGCTCTCCGGCGGAGAACGCAACCGCCTGCTGCTGGCCAAGACGCTCAGGCTGGGGGCGAATTTCCTGCTTCTTGATGAGCCGACGAACGACCTCGATCTGACCACCCTCAGGGTTCTCGAAGAGGCCCTCGAAACCTTTGCCGGCTCAGCCATCATCATATCCCACGACCGTTTCTTCCTCGACCGTCTCGCCAATTCCCTGGTGATTTATGAAGACCAGCAGCCGCAGGAAGGCGGCACCTGGCCGCGCGTCTTCAACGGCAATTTCGAATACTACTTCGAGGTCCACCAGCAGGAGCTCGAGGCGGCCGGGGTGAACCCGGGCAAATACCGCAAGACAACCTACCGCAAGATGCACAAGGCCTGAAAAACCGGGACAGGGCCTTAAATAAGAAAAAATCCGTAAACCTCGTCCTTCCCCGTGGATATAGTATGGGCGCCGACAGGCACCCCTAGCCATGGAACCCCCAGATGCTTGAACAGATATCTGAACTCAAATCAAAAGCGCTCGAAGAGCTCGAGGCGAGTTCCTCGCTCATCGCACTGGATGAATGGCAGAACCTTTACCTCTCCCGCAAGGGCAAGGTCAAGACACTGCTGAAGGAGATCGGCAAGCTCCCGGACCCGCAGAATAAAAAAGCCGCCTACGGTGCGATCAATCCTCTCAACAAGGAACTCGAGAGCCTGCTCGATGAACGAAAGGAGAGCATCCAGAAGGCAGAGCTCGATGCCCGCATCGCCTCGGAGAAAGAAGACACCTCCCTGCCGGGAACGTCCCCAACTCCGGGAACAATGCACCCGATCAATACAGTGCTCGAGGAGGTCTGCGGCATCTTCGAGAGAATGGGATTCCAGATCTGGGAATCACCTCACGTCGAAACCGACGAGAACAACTTCGAGATGTTGAACATTCCCCCTCATCATCCCGCCCGCGACATGCAGGACACCTTCTACGTCAGCGATGATGTGGTGCTGAGGACCCACACTTCTCCCGGGCAGGTCAGGGCCATGCGCGCGCTGGCGCCCGAGCCGATCAGGGTTCTTCTTCCCGGGACGGTCTACCGCAACGAGCAGATCACCGGGCGCAGCGAGATCCAGTTCAACCAGGTCGAGGGACTGGCGGTGGGAACGAATATCACGATGGCGGACCTGAAGGGAATCCTGGAGGAATTCGTCCACCAGTTCTTCGGGCCCGGGCGGCGTATGGTCCTGCGCGGCAGCTACTTCCCCTTTACCGAGCCCAGCGTCGAGGTCGACATTGACTGCAATCTCTGCGGAGGCAGCGGCTGCAGCGTGTGCAAGAAGACCGGCTGGCTCGAAATCCTCGGGGCGGGAGTCGTCCACCCGGCGGTTCTCACCAACGGGGGCTACGATCCCGAGGTCCACTCCGGCTTTGCCTTCGGACTCGGTATCGAGCGAATGGTCATGCTCCGCCACGGAATCAACGACATACGCCACTTCTATTCCGGGGATCTGCGTTTCCTCGAACAATTTGATTAAGCTCCATTTAAATAAAGCACTACCGCGATGCGTTTGCCTCTAAGCTGGCTCAAAGAATTTAACGATACCGATCTCTCGGTCGAAGATCTTGCCGATCTCCTGACCCGGGCGGGGCTCGAGGTCGAGGCTATCGAGCGAATCGGCATCTATTCCGACAGGATCGTCGTGGGCGAGATCCTCGAAGTACGTCCCATCGCCGAAACAAACGACCTTCACGAAGTCGATCTCCAGCTCGGTGACGGCCAGCAGGGAACCGCCGTAACCGGCGCGCCGAACATCACCACTGATTCAACCGGGGCGAGAGCGCCGGTAGCCCTCAATGGAGCCATCCTGCTGGACTCCAAGTCAGAGAGCTTTGCCCTCACTGCCGTAAAGCCAAGAGAGTTTCGCGGCGTGCAATCGAGCCTCGTGTTGTGCTCCGAGATGGAGCTGGGTCTCTCAGATGACCACACCGGCGTACTCCTGCTCGATGAGAAAGCTGAGCCCGGAGGCTTCGTTCGGGACCTACTCGAGATCCCGGCGGATTGCGCCGCCGATGTCGTCTTCGAGATCGACATCCTGCCGAACTATGGCCGCTGCCTGTCGATCATCGGTATCGCCAGGGAAGTGGCCGCCCTCACACGAACCCCGTTCAAGCTCGAGATCAAGGCCGATCACCTGCCGACGGACCCGGAGGCCTTCAAGGTCAGCATCGAGGACCCCGGGCTCGCTCCGCGCTACAGTGGCCTGGTTCTTGAAGACGTCAAGGTAGAGCCCTCGCCCGTCTGGATGCAGCGGCGGCTTGCATTGGCCGGGTTGAGCCCCATCAACAACCTCGTCGATGTCACGAACTACGTCATGATCGAGATGGGCCAGCCCATGCACGCCTTTGACCTCGACAAGCTCCCCGAACAGGAGATCACGGTGCGGTCCGCCCGGGAGGGCGAAACGCTCTTCACCCTCGACCAGGATCCCGGAGGTGAAGATGGCGAGGGCGAAAAACCCCGCGAGCTCGATGAATCCACCCTGCTGATCACCTCCGGCGGCCAGCCGATCGCCGTAGCCGGCGTGATTGGCGGACTTGATTCAGAGATCTCCGATGGTACCGCCAGGGTGCTGCTGGAATCAGCCAACTTCAACTTCATCTCGATTCGCAAGGCCATGTCGAAGCTGAAGCTGATGACCGATGCAGCCACCCGCTTCAGCAGGCAGATCGACCCGGCGCAGACCGTCACGGCAATCCAGCGGGCTGTTCACCTCCTGCAGGAAATCGGCGGGGCAAAAGCGGCCGGCTCGATCGCCGACTGCTATCCAGAGCCGGCTGAAACGCGGTCGCTGACGGTCCGCAACAGTGATATTACAAGAAACCTCGGAGTCGAACTTGAAGATGGAGAGATCGCCTCCGCCCTCGAGCGACTCGGCTTCACCGCCGGGACACCTGGCGAAGGAATAATAGAAATCTCGATACCCGGCTTCCGCCCCGATGTCAGCCACAGCGCCGACATCGCAGAGGAGGTCATCCGGATCATCGGCTTTGACCGCCTCGAGGGCAGACTTCTCAACGAGCCTCTGCCCAGCCAGCGCCGCAACGAGAGCTGGGACCTGCGCAAGAAAATCCGTTCGGTACTTACCGGGTGCGGCCTGAGCGATGTGCTGAACTACTCCCTGACGACCCCCGAGGCGGAGGCCCGCCTGCTGGCCGGAGAACCACCTGCCGATGAATTACCTGCCTATGTACAGGTCATGAACAAGAAGGAGAACCAGGAACGCTCCTCACTGCGCCGAACCGTTCTCGGCAGCCTGATGGAAAATATCGCGACGAACCACCGCGAGAGAAAGCGAATCGCCCTCTTCGAGATTGGCAAGGTCTACCTGTCTGAGTACCCATCCCAGGGTGGGGGGCCCGGCGATGAAAAGCTCCCTTGCGAGCTCCTCAAGCTCTCCATGGTGCTCAGCGGGCCGCTGAGCGATTCCTCCTGGAAAGACGCAAAGCCCGGGGATTCGGGGTTTCATGACCTCAAGGGCATCACCGAAACGCTTCTCAACAAGCTCCATGTGCAGGAATACGAGTTCACACCCCAGGAGGGTCCCCCCTACCACCCCGGGATCGCCGCCCTGCTCATGATAGATGGAAAACTGATCGGCACTATCGGCAAGATCCACCCGAAGGTCATCGAGGCCTACGACCTCGGCAAGAGGGAGGTCTTCGCCGCTGAATTCGACCACGAACTCCTGCTGGAAGCCTCGCAGACCAATTACCCCTTCAGGCCCTTTTCCTCTCACCCGGCGATTTTCCAGGACCTCGCCCTGGTCGTCGATGACGATGTGGCGGCCGGAAGTGTAATGTCTACGATTCGTGAAGCCGCCGGTGAGCTCCTCACCGGCATCAGCCTCTTTGATATCTACCGGGGAGAGCAGCTGGGAGAGGGGAAAAAGAGCCTCGCCTTCCAGTTGACCTTCTGCGCGGGGGACCGGTCCCTGGAAGAAAAAGAGATCAACGACCTGCGCGAATCGATGCTCGGCCCCCTCGAAGAAAAGCTCGGGGCTAAGATCCGGGCCTGATGCGGCCACAAGGAGACGGGAACATCAATTGCGGCGCCTGGCGATGTAATCAATTGCCCGGAGCGCCTGCGCATCGCCGGGTGAAAGTTCGAGGACCTGCCTGAAGGACTCCTCGGCCCGGTCCCAGTCACGAAGCTTGATGTAGAGCCCTCCGAGATTGCCGTGAAGATTCAGGCGGGAGGCCTCGGTACGGGCGCCCTTGAGTCCCTTCTCGAGGTGCGCCCTTGCATCTGCGAGGCGCCCGAGCTTGAGCTCCACCCCGCCGAGGGTCGAAAGAATGCTGGCGCTGGCGGGACTCAGCTCCAATCCCCGGCGGAGAAAGGAGATGGCGCGATCGTACTCGCCCCTTACAGCGGAGATCTTGCCGAGGTTGTCAAGCGCCTCCACGCTGCCGGGCTGGAGCTTGACCACCTTCTCATAACAGCTCCCGGCCCGCTCAAAATCTTTTCGGTCATAGGCAAGGTTTCCCAATGAGCTCCAGACATCTGAGCGTCCGGGCGCCAGCTGTGCGGCACTGTCAAAGAGGCGCTCGGCCAGTGCACGATGCCCTGATTCCCGCAGCACGATGGCAAAGTGCGAGATAACCAGCCCGGCACCGAAGGTGGTGGCTATCTCGGAAACAGCCTGCTGGAGCTCCTCCTGCCTGCCCAGTTTCTCCAGGGCAAGAAGTACAGCCCTCCAGGCAACAAAATCGTGGGGGTCGAGTTGAAGAGCGCTCCGCAATTCCCGCAAAGACTCATCAGGACGCCCCGCCTCGAGGAGACTTCTCCCGCGGTTGCGCAGAACGATGGAATTGACGGGGCTGGCCGCCTGGGAAGACGCCTCTGGCTCCGGGTCAGCGGGTTGGGCTGCCGGAGCCTTTCCCTCCACCACCAGGAGCTCCCCCTCCTCTGGGAGGGAAGTGAACTGCTCGCGGCGCCCGCGCGGCCAGCGAATCTCGAGCTTCCGGGGCTTCTCCTCCCCCGGCAGGCCAAAAACGAGTCGGCGATCACATTGGGAGAGGTAGCTGAGCGACGACTTGACGGTCATCCTCCGTATGCGGGTGCCCTCCAGTGTCGCTGAATAGAGGGTCACCTCCGCGCCAATCGCATCCCGGTTGCTCGCGGTTCCCTGCAGGCTGATTCGCAGGAACCTCCCCTGGCCGGCTGAATCGTTGCGCAGCAGGGCCACCCCTCCCTGGTTCTCCGTGACCAGGAAATCCTGGTCTCCATCACCGTCGTAATCAGCATGTGCAAGCGCCCGGCCGATGATCCTGCGCCCCAGCACGCTCGACGGATCACCAGCCGCAGTAAGCTCACGGAAACCTCCCCCGGGTATGCCCCGGAAAACCTGGAGCGGCTGGCGATAACTGGCCCCGGAAATATTCTCAACATCAAAAACATGCCCGTTCGCGGTGACGAGGTCCTGCTCGCCATCGAGGTCAAGATCACAGAATGCCAATCCGAAGGTCACCCTTGACATGCTCTCGCGGCCAACCCCCAGTCCAATACTCCGTTCGACAAAATAATCCCGGTCCTCCTGGACGTGGATGGTCGTCGGCTCATCGGAAAAGTTTCCGATCCCAACAACCAGTCTTCCAACGCCCTCTCCCCCCTCCGGACCACCCGTGAAGGTCCAGGCGGTATCGATCCCCATCCCCGCCAGCGAGGCGCCGGTCCCGTCCGTGGCGAAACCGGAATCCAACCCGCGGTCACTGAAGGTCCCATCCTGCCCGTTCAGGAGCAGAAAATTCGGTACCGAGTCGTTGGCGACGAGAAGATCGGGCCAGCCATCGCGATTGCAGTCCTCGACCGCAACCCCGAGAGCTTTGCCGAGCAGGCCGCCGAAACCGGCCTCTTTCGTCACCTCCCTGAAACCTCCCCGGCCGTCTCCCCTGAACAGCTGCGGAGAGGTCGCCTTGAACATGGCCACCGGGCAGTATTTTTTTTCGGCCGTCCCGAAATCACATTCGAGACCGGCTTCGTACCCCGGCTTCCAGTCGACATAATTGCCGATGAAGAGATCGAGCTTTCCATCGCGGTCGTAATCGAAGAACGCCGCAGCACAGACCCAGCCCCCCAATGTGCCAAGGCCACTGGCTGCGCCCGTATCGGTAAAACGCCCGGTGCCATCGTTGAGGAGAAAGGCCGACTGGTGGAGGCCGTAGATGAGAACATCCTGGTCCCCATCGTTGTCAACATCAGCCGCGCTGAAACCCATGGCATAGAACGCACGGCTGAGCCCGAGCCGGGCGCTGACGTCCTCAAACCTGCCGTTGCCACTGTTTCTATACAGGGCCGGTCGAATTGAATCATCCGGGCTGGAGTCCAGGAGATTGCCGTTTACCAGCAGGATGTCGAGCAGGCCATCTCCATCATGGTCCAGCCACCCCGCCCCGGGACCGAAGGTCTCCGGGTTGAAGACCTTCCCCTTCGCGCCCGATTCATGCCGGAAAGTGATTCCAGCCGCCGCGGTAACATCACTGAAGCGGATCCTCACAGGGGTCGCTGCGCCGGGGGGCTTCGCTGGCCTGTCCCAAAGGTAGGAAACTGCCGCTACCGCAGCCAGGGCGGCAACTATAGTAATCAATACGATGCGGGTTTTCATCTCCGGGAAGGATATCACGAATCATCACGGCTCCCCCGCTAATCCGCCCGGGCGGGACCTCACCGCCTTTCTGCCTTCCTGCCCATGGCTTAGCTCTTTTATTTCAGCCGCTGAAATGGCACCCTCTCCCTGCGGAAAAAGAAATCCAGTTCCGGAGAACAAGCCGGTGAAAAAAGCCCTCTCAGTATTGGCCGCGGCCGCCTGCTCCCTGGCATCGCTCAGCCCATCGCTGGCCGACAACTGGCCCGCCTGGCGGGGGCCGACCGGGCAGGGGATCTGTACGGAGACGGAGCTCCCGACTGAGTGGAGTCCATCGAAAAACGTCAGGTGGAAGCTGCCACTGCCCGGTCCCGGCAACTCAACTCCCATCGTCTGGGAGAAGCGGATCTTCCTGACCCAGGCCACCGACAATGGCGCGGAACGCTGGACCTGGTGCATCGACCGCACCGGTGGCAAGGTCACCTGGAAGAAAAAGGTCGAATACAGCGGCAGCGAACCAACCCACGCGACCAACCCCTACTGCTCGGCCTCACCCGTTACCGACGGCGAGCGCGTGATCGTTTCACACGGGTCAGCGGGGCTGTACTGTTACGACCTCGAGGGAAAGGAACTCTGGCGGCGGAATCTCGGTGAGTTCCGCCATATCTGGGGCAATGCCAACTCACCGGTTCTCTACGGCGATTCCTGCATCATCAATTGCGGCCCGGGCGTTCGCACCCAATTGCTGTGCCTCGACAAGAAAACCGGCAAAGAAAAATGGAAGGTTCCTATCCCCGGAGGACACGAGGGCACCGGGGGCAGAGAAAACTGGACCGGCTCCTGGAGTACACCGCTCGTCCTGGGCAAGAAGCTGCTCGTCAGCTACCCGGGACGTCTCATCGCCTTCGAGGCGACCACCGGAAAGGAACTCTGGAGTTGCGCAGGACTCGGCAAACTCGTGTACACCTCCCCATTGGCCCGGGAGGGCATCGCTGTTTCAATGTCCGGCTTCATGGGCCCACCCATGGCTGTGCGCCTGGGAGGAAAAGGAGAGATCACCGGGAGCCATCGCCTCTGGAGACAGGAGCGCTCCCAGCAGAGAATCGGCTCCGGGGTGATTCACAAGGGGCATATCTATATCCACAACGATCCCGGGGTGCTGGAATGTATCCGGCTGAAGACCGGGGAGAGCGCCTGGAAAAACCGCCTGGCCGGGAAATCCTGGAGCTCCGTGGTCCTGGCGGGAAACCGTATCTACACGGCCGACGATGGCGGCAGCTGCTTCGTTCTGAGCGCATCCCCCGACTTCAAGATCCTGGCGAAAAACGAGCTTGGAGAGAGAATCCGCGCCTCGATCGCTGTCTCCAATGGAGAGCTCTTTATCAGGTCCTACAAGCACCTCTGGTGCATCTCAAAGCCCCGCCCCCCAGCCTCCAGGTAACCGGAAAGCCCCATGACCAGGAGAATCTTCATCTACGAGGACACCTGCGGGGGAGGATGCGAAGACCCTCTTGCCGCGCGACTGCAGCGTGAAGGAATGGGGATGCTTCGGGCGCTTGCCGCAGATTTTTCTGCGATTGAAGACCTGGAGGTCGTCACGACCCTGGATCAGAGAATCGACCCCGGCGAGTTGCCGATCGAGGCTGTACCGGTCGCCTCCCCCGAAGAGTTCGCCTCGAAATTCAACCTCCTTGCAACCGAATGCGACCTCACCCTGGTTGTGACCCCTGAGCTCGGAGGACGTCTCGCCAGTCTCTCCAGGCAGGTCCTCGCCCTCGGTGGAACCCTGCATGGCGGGGACCTCGAATTGATCGAAACCTCCAGCGACAAGCTGCACCTCTACAGGCATCTCGATGGCGCAGGAATTCCAGCGCTGCCCGCCCGCAAGATCGAACCCGGAAGGCGATCTCCCGAGGCTGTTGTCCAGAAACCCCGCTTCGGCGCCGGCTCCCTCGGCATATCGACCCTGGCTCCCGGCGTCCCGGAAAGAGAGGGCGAAGAAGAGCTGATCGTCACTCCCCTGCTCGATGGACAAGCCGTCAGCGTTCTCTGCATCGCAGGGGGCGGCTCCATCCTGCCACTGGATCCCTGCCGGCAGCGGCTGTCGGAGGACGGAACCTTCCGCTACCTCGGTGGCAGCGCCCCCCTCGGCGAAGCGGAACTCAGCGAGCGTGCACGCGCCCTGGCTGTTGCAGCTGTCGCCAGCTTTCGAGCCCCGGGGGGGTTCATCGGAATCGACCTGGTTCTTGGCGGAAGCAGGAAAGACGACCGGGTCATCGAGATCAATCCGCGCCCCACAACCTCCTATTGCGCCCTGCGGCGGCGAAGCCCGGTCAATCTCGCGCAGCTCAGCCTCGACCTGCTTGCCGGCGGCAAACCCGCGAGGCAGGACTGGCCGACCCACCAGGAGATCTACAACAGCGAAGGCCGCGTGGAGAAAACCATGAACCCGGCAGCCCGTATGGAGACCGCATTTTGAACACCGCCGGAATTGACATAGGGGGCGCGAACCTCAAGGGTGCGCGCGATGACGGGATCGTCGTAACCCGGGCCTTCGCCCTCTGGCGTGAGCCCGAGGGGCTTGCCGCTGCCCTCAGGGAGCTGCTTGCCGCGCTCGAGCCCTTCGACCGCCTGGCGGTCACCATGACCGGGGAGCTCTGCGACTGCTACAGCAGCAAGGAAGAGGGCGTACTGCACATCCTCGCTGCTGTGGAAGAAGCCGCCGCCATAGCGCCGCAGTTCTGGCTACTGGACGAGGGACTCTGCGACCTGGAGAGAGCCCGAGCAGAGCCCCTGCAGGCCGCAGCCGCCAACTGGCAGGCACTCTCGACCTGGGCTGCAGGCCTCGAGGGAAACGAGAACTCCCTGCTCATCGACATCGGCTCCACCACGACAGATATCATCCAGCTCGAAGCCGGGAAGCCTCGCGCCGCAGGCCGCACCGATCCAGAACGTCTTCAGCTTGGCGAGCTGGTCTACACAGGAGTCCGACGTACCCCGGTCTGCGCCCTGCTTGAAGAAGCCGACCTGGGAGGACAGGCCTGCCCGCTGGCCGCCGAGCACTTCGCCACCAGCCTCGATGCCTGGCTGCTGCTGGAAGAAATCACGGAAGATCCCGACTGCCTGGCTACAGCCGATGGCCGTCCCGCCACGCGCAGGATGGCGCAGGACCGGCTGGCCCGCATGCTGTGCCTCGACCCGCAGGAACTCAATGAGGAAGACGCCCTGACCCTTGCCCGACAGATCACCCTTGCGCAGGAGAACAAGATCTGCCGGGCAATCGGCAGAGTCATCGAACCGGGGAAACCCGCCGGCGCCTTCATCTCAGGCGAGGGAGAATTCCTGGCCCTGCGGGCCCTTCAATCGCTCGGACTTGAAGACGACCTGATCACTCCAATGAGCCGAATCTGTAACCCGGCCGGATCGGAAGCCGCCGGCGCTTTCGCGCTTGCCCGGCTTGCGGCGGAATCCTGATAAGCTTCAGAAGCTCGGGTTATTACGCCTCGGCTTTTCCTGTCGTAGCTTCTGCCGATCCTGTTCGGCCGACAGCCAGCATCTCGTCAGCATCGAGCACCAGGTCGTTTGATTCAAACAGGCTCGCCACGCAGGAGCGGTGGATCTTCATCTTGATCCCTCCGACACCGATCGCGCCGTAGCAGATCACGCCGTCGATCTCCTCGCCGGCGACGGTGGGCCCCACCCCCTCGATCCCCGCGGGGGGAACCGCGTTGAGGTCGACAGCGACCTCCAGGCTCCCGCAGGCCTTGCGGGCATCTTCACTCAGCAGGCAGACACCCGGCCCACCGGTGGCGAAGACCAGCTCGGCGCCCTCCATGGCGGCTGCGAGCTCGGAAGAATCTCCTGTTGCAGCCCCGGTGATGGATTGAGCGCCCTCAACCGCGGCGCTGATCTCGCCGGCCACCTCATCGGCCCTGTCCTGCGAACGCGATCCCACCACCACGCTGGCACCCGCTGAAGCCAACAGGCGAACGACCCTGCGGCCGACGGGACCCGTAGCACCCAGCACCACGGCTGATTTCCCTGTAAGCGGCTCATCCCCCCCACTGCCATGGCGCATGGCGGCGACCACGGCGGCGGCCGCCGTGGTATTGGCACCGCTGGAATCCAGCATGACCGACACCCGGTGATTGCCGAAGAAGGTGTTCACAATCTTGTCCATGACCTCTTCCCCCGCGCTGACATTGCTGCCACCGACGAAGATCGCCGTAGAGGAAAGATGCTTTGCCGGCCTGGTGAAGATTGCCCCGTAGACGATATCGACCACGTTCTCAGGCGTCACATCGGCATGACACAGCAGCACGTCAACATCAGAGTCCACCGCCACCACGCTGTCAAAGGAGCTGGCGCGGGAGTCAGTGTCAAGCTGGAGTAATATTTTGCGTTTCTCTGCCATCTAACCTGCTCAAGAAAAGAAACTCCCCGGCGGAGGCCACATCTGCGGCGCCCGCCTGGGAGTCTTGCTGAAGAGAGCCCGTCAAAAGCTCTCGTTCTGCCGCTTAGAAGCCGGCGTAGGGATGCTCTGCAGTTTCCTTGGCCGCGATCATATCCGCAGCGCTCGGCGAACTGTTCTGCGCATTGGCGATTGCCAGCTTGGTCGCCTCGTAGTTGTAGTCGTAGATCTTCTTGTCGTCATCGGCATCCCAGTGAATGAACACTCCACAGACGATACAGAGATCCTCGGCCTCTTCGGCGGGAATCACACCGTCAGCGACGGAGTCAGCCACAGCCTTGGCGACGGCGAACTGTGCAGGTCCGAACATCTGGATCGCCTGCTTCGCGCCCTTGATCGTGACCTTGGTGATCATGACGGTGGCGGGCTTGACAGCCATATTCGGAGCCAATACCGCGAGAAGATTCGAGTGCCCGGCACTCTGGTTAGCCAGCGCATTGGCAAAAGCCACGCCGACAGGACCATCTTTCGAACCGATAAGAAGATCGATGTGAGAAATCTCATTCCCGTCACCAACCAACGCTTCGCCAACTCTCATAGACATAAGACCCTCCTGGGAAACTATGATAAATCTTCAGATGACTTGTTTCAGACTCTTTACGAATCACGATTTCTACCAGAAAATCGGTCTCTATGGCAACGCTTTATAACGCCGAAGAAGCAGATGTGATCTGCACCGGGGCCAGCGCGAGAAGCCTGGCCTTCTCCTGCCGGCGCGCCGGGCTGCGGCCGGTGACCTGCGATCTCTTCTTTGACTCAGACCTGGCCGAGCACTGTCCCGGGGTTCGGATCCCGGCAGGCTCCTGGCCCGCAGGCCTGCTCGATGGCATCGCGCAGTTACCTGCCCTGCCAGTGATCTACTCAGGTGGGCTTGAAAACCATCCCGAACTCATCCGCCGCCTCGAGGAGCGCCATGAAATCATCGGTAACGGCTCGGCTGTCCTCGAGAAAACCCTCGACCCCTTCGCCGTCAGCAACTGCCTTGCAGGTGCAGGTCTCCGGGTTCCGGAGATCCGGCAGCCCGGGGAAGAGCTCCCCATGGATCCTGACTGGCTCTCCAAGCCCATCAGGAGTGGCGGCGGCCTGGGGATCGAATCCGCAGCAGAGGCGGAGACCTCTGAAGGACGCTACCTGCAACGCTTTGTTGACGGGGTGCCGGCATCGGCTCTCTTCCTCGCCGGAAAAAATGATTCAACCCACCAGGCCTTTCTCCTGGGAGCCACCGAACAGCTGATCGGAGAAAGCTGGCTTGGGGCGGGTGGCTTCACCTACTGCGGCAACCTCGGCCCCATCGAGCTCGAAGAAGATACCCTCCGGAAGGTGGGTCGCGCTGGAGCTGCCACCGCCGGTGAGTTCTCGCTGCGGGGCCTCTTCGGCCTCGACTTCATTCTCACCGATGACGGCCCGGTCTTCATCGAGCTGAACCCGCGCTATACCGCCTCTGTCGAGGTGATTGAAACCTCCTGCGGATTTGCAACGATCCCACACCACCTCGTTGCCTGCCGGGATGGGGAATTGCCCGCAGTTGCCCCTCCCCCCTCGAGGGCGTGCGCCAAGGCCATCCTTTTCGCCGAGACCCCCGTCGCGCTGAGCGCTTCCCATGCGCTGGTAGAAGAAAATGCCGCCAGGGTCGCCGACATCCCTGCCGTCGGTGAAACAATTGAGGCAGGCTCCCCCCTGCTGACCATCCTGACCGAGGGGCCCGACCTCGCTAGCTGTGAAGCGAACCTCGCGCGCCTCGCACGGGAAGCCCGCGCCTTCTTCGAGTAGAGGCTATTTGCGGTAGTCG
>JAYGDV010000266.1:0-7345 GCA_046582735.1 Planctomycetota bacterium | reverse complement strand
ACCCGGCTCAAAAGCCCCCGTGAGCCTTACCCCGGAGATTAAATTTTCCTTCCAGACATACCGGGAACCTGACCAGGTGCTGGCCAGGAATTTAACCGGGGGGTTGATGAAGAACCAGTCTTCAAGCCGCCCCGACCTCCGGCTGTCGATCGGATTGTTGAAATGAAGCCGCACCTCGGGCTGCCCGAAAGCCGAAGGGGTGGAGGATGTGGCCATACTAAAACCCAGCTCAAACGATAACGGCACGGGCCCCTTCCAGGTTTGAGCCAGGCCGAGAGGACCGGAGGTGCCTTTGAGGCCGGCACCCAGCAGAACCGAAAGCTCTTCAACCGGGCGCCCGGTCTGCACCTCGAGGGAGTCTGCCGGCTCCGCGGTCAGGATCTCGTAAGGTACTTCTTTCCCATCGCCATCGAGCAGGCTGAGCTTCTCCCGCAGATCAGCCGGATTGACCGTATCGTTGAAACTCAATGCGGCCGTAATCCTCCCATCCCGGGTAAAACCTCTCTGGGCAACAGTTTTCAGCTCCAGTAGCGCGGTGTTAAATTCAAACTGGTAAGGGCCCTTGTAGTCACAACCGGCAATCTCGCTGATATCCTCACTTAAAACGAGAACCAGCGGGGTGGCTTTGGGAAGAGGTTTATCAGGAATGAACCACAAGGTATTCTGCCCGTAAAAACGGACCTCTCCGCCCAACCTCTCCATGGTCGCTAAAGGCTGGGGAAATGGCTGCGCAGGATCCCTGATGCCAAGCTGGAGAAGCCCGGCGGCACGGGACTTAGGGTCCGGCTTAGACCAGACGGCCAGGGAGTAACGGGAAAACGAAATATCCCCCGGGATAATATCCCTGTTAAACCGGAGAAACGGCCCGCGCCAGTCCGGAACCTTAACCTGTTCGACAACAACCAGGTCAGATTCACTCGCCTTGCTGACAAGGCCTCCTCCAAGCGTGGCTACCGCGGCGACCACGACCACGGCGAGCAACGCAACAATGATGATAAACCGCCTCCTGGCGGACAAAAACTCCAGAACACTAGCCGTTCGCATAAGATTGCTCCTCATTTCTCCACTGCGCAATGCACCTGCGAGCAGGAAGATTTCCGGGACCACACACGAAGTGTGCCGTGGCCCTCAGAGCCTCCGCCCATAGTGACTGCGGGTGAGCCTCAGCCGGCGACAGGGCGCTCAGCCGGGCCTTCTCTTCACCTTCTCTTGATACCTTCTCTTCAGGAAGCACCGCAACCGGTTGTACACGCTGTACAACGGCCGGGCTTCAACAGGTCAACAAACCTCCCAGTCTTCACTTCTTGCTTCTACTGCGGTCTTCGCGGTTCCCGGGAGCGCTCTGTCAAATGATCGACAAACGCCCTGCAACCCTGATCCACACCTGCCCTCGTGGGCAAGCCTTGGAATCATGAAGCCGACCAGGTAAAAAACAAAAAAAATTCGTGGTTTGTTCGTGGCAGTTTAGCAATTGCCCCTAATCCTGTCACTAACTCCCGTGCAAAAACCCAATGGATACTGGCATCCTCTAAGGTTGAGGTTTTATGATGGGGCAAACTCATGATAACTCTCATCCTCAAAGATACTGTCAATGACCGTGACTGGAGCCTTCAGACCGAGGCAGAGGTCATGTTGATAGGACGTAACCGCGATGCCCAGGTCTGTATTCGCGACAGGAGCGTGTCCAAGAATCACTGCCGCATTGAAAAGCGGGGAAATTCTTACCGCTTCAAGGACCTCAAAAGCCGCAACGGAACCTACATCAACGACCTGCGCTGCGATGGCGGCCCCATCGAAAACGGCGACGAACTGAAGGTCGGCAATTTCGTGATCCTGTTCCAGACCAGCGAAGGGGCTGACCAGGCCCCGGCTGCAGCAACCCCGTCACCCTTTGACCAGCCGCCGGGTGAGTTTGATCTCGACGAGGATTTCGACACCCTGATGGACGATGCAACCATGGTCGATCCTGCAGGTGGCAATCCGTTCCTTGATCCAGCTCCTGCCTCTCCCGCAGCGGCAGACCCGCTCGAACAACCCGGCGTAATACCCGAAATTCCCCAGCAGGCGCAGCCCCAGCAACAGATGCCCCCCCAGCAGGCGCAGCCCCAGCAGCTTGGCGGCGACCTGGGTTTCGATGATCCTCTCGGGCAACCTTCAGTACCGGGGCAGGGTTCCTCTAAATTCTCGACAAAGACCGGCAGCAAGTACGCCAGGCGCAGGAAAACCCGTCCGGAGCTCGAGCTTGAGGAAGAGCTCTTCGGCACCGAGGAGGCACTGCGCAAACCCTCCAGGGCGAAGGGGAAATGGGACACATCTCATGTCGCCCTTTTCGCGATCTTCTCTTTACTCCTCGGGCTTGCACTGGGAGTCCTGCTTGCACGAATCATGAAGACTCCACCGCCACCGGCCGAACCACCAGTGGTCGGCTCAACATCTCAAGTCGTCCCTGCCACTGCACAGCCGGGTAACCCGGCGCAGCAGGCAGCAACCATCCCCGCAAACACCCCTGCAGCTCCGAAACCACTCGATCCGGCACTCGAACCGCTGCTTGGAAAGAGAGCCGATCTCGGCAATTCCGAGACCTCCTCCCGCCACTGCATCAGGCTTTTCCTCGACAGCCTCAACAGGAGCCCGACCCGTGGAGAGCTGGCAAAATACCGTGGTCTCAGCCACCAGGAAAGATGGAACGCCATCCAGGTCCTCGCGCGAAGCGAGGGCTCCACGATCCCACTGAAATACGTCTCCCTGGCGCAGATCTATATGGGCCCCGACCGGCTGCCCACTGCAAATGAGAAAGACCACCTCATGGTTAAAACCGACGGATCCCCGGAGCGCATCGGCTACACCATCATATCAAGCAAGCTCTACTCCAGTGCTGAGTTCACCCGCGACCGGACTCTTGCACAACGCGCCCGGGCACTCCTGGTAGACCTGCGCGACAGCGTGCCTAAAGAATCCGATGTCACAGACGTGACCGCCCTGCTTGAAACCGAGACTGCCGATCCCAAGGAAATTCTCGAGGTCCTGCTCGAGAACAGCGTTGGCCCCTCCTCCGGCAGCAATATCGATCATTGGATCGAGGAAAGCTACCTCCGGTTCCTCCTGCGGTCTCCGACCGCCGCGGAAACCAATGAGGCCCGCACCACGATCAATGGCTCCGAGGCTGGCTGGCGGGAGGTGATCTTGAGCCTCACCCTGCAACAGGGCTACCAGTCCTATTGAGGCCATCTGTACACCTCCAGGGTTCCGATAAACAGCCCGGCCAGTGCCTGCCTGGGCTGTAAAACCAACCCCTTTGCTGAGCGCCTGTTGACCCCACCGGAAAAAGCCTTGCGGCAGGCTTTGTTAGCGGTCATTCTAGGGGGATTACGCAACAGCCCTGGCTGTGCGCAGACCCCCGTACCGCGGAGAAATGAAGGTAAAGTGTATACCCCTGGGTTTAAACAATTTCTGGGTTTCACGGGTTTCTTTCCCGTTTTGCTGCTGGCAATACTGACCTCCCAGCCGCTTTATTCCCAGACCGGTACGCGCATCTTTGTCTGGGTGCGTCCCGCCAGCGAGGCAGATCTCCAGCTATCCGCCAAGGACGCTCCCAACCTGAGAAAACTCGCCCGTTGCGGCGCGGCCCTTCCCCGCCTCAGCAGCATCGACGCGGAAGTTCTCGCCTCCGAATTACGGAAATCCGGTGCCAGTCTTCCGGAAGGAAAATTCCGTGAGCTTGGACAGAAGAGCGCCGGGGACGGTAAGCCGGCGGTAAGCGATGCCCTCGCCCGGCTCCGGGAAAAGTTCGGCAAGCCAAAGGCCCCGAAAACCGTGGAAAAGAACACCCCGAAAACCTCGGCGGCAACTGCGAAGCTCGTCAGCAACGTATTCAGCAGCTTCGACGGAGGCGCCCGCCTCGTTCTGAAGAAGGAACCTGCCATGACCGCCTCGGCCGAAGATTGCCGTGAGCTTGACAAGAGAATCGGTGAGATGATCTCGGAATTCAACCTTGGAACCGGCGGGGGTGAAGTCGCTCTCGTTGTTGTCCTCGTTCCCGCAACAGGACGCCCCGCATTGCTCGCCGCCGGGGGTGGCTTCAAGAGGGCCAGGATCTGCAAAGGAAGCCCCGGAGGTGCCGACATTGCAGCAGGGGTCGCCAGCCTGATAGATCCCGGAAGCAAGACAACTGCAAACTGGAACTGGATACTTAACCTGCTTGAAAAACCCACGGCCAAGGCTCTCCAGGAGCGTCGGCGCAACTGAGGTAACCTACCCATGAAAATTTCTTCGATAACCCTGGGCCTGGCGATCACCTTGCTGCTGGGTACCCTCCCCCCGGCTTACTCTGCTGACGACGATGCCGCTCCATTCCAGAAAAGAATCAACGCCGCGATCGCTCGCGGAAAAGACAACCTCCTCGGCCAGCTTCCCGGCATGACTGCCAAGCCCCCCGGCGGCTACCCGATGGGCCGTCTCGCACTGCCACTGGCAGCTGCCCTCAAGGGAGGAGCCAGCGCAAAAGATCCCGTCATCGTGGCGGCCTTCAACAGGCTTGCCAAGATGCAGCCCTCGAAGACCTACGGCGTCTCCTGCTACCTCTTTGCTCTCGATGCCCTCGCACGCCGGCAGGCCAAGGAAGGTGTTCAGCGCCGGGGCAGGACCTACGTCGGGCGCAAGCCCCACCAGGCCAAGGGAGATGTCCGCAAGCGCATGAGCCAGATGGTCGAATGGCTCGTCGGCGCCAGGGCAGAGGGAATGGGATACTGGAACTACGGCTACTCCTCCGCCCCTGGCGCACAGCGGCATGATTTCTCCAATGCCCAGTTCGCGGTCCTCGGGCTCCAGATCGGCATCGAACACAGCATCCCCGTTCCGCGTAAGGTCTTCGAAGAGATCGCGAAAATATTCGTCTCCACCCAGACGTTGATCGAGGCCCCCGAGAAGATCAAGATCTCCTACGGCCTGCGACTCGAGGACCTGTTGTCGAACCGCAAAACCACCGCCAAGGCACAGTCTACCACCTTCACGGTAAAGCCGGGCGGCTGGAATTACACCGCCGTGAAGGGCGGCAGCAAGGCGAGCATGACGGCTGCCGGTGCCTCGAGCCTGCTGGTAGCCCGCAATGGACTTGGCCGGGCAAACTTCGCCCTCAGGCAGGCTGTCGATAAGGCCCTGGTTCGTTCCTACGCATGGATCAACAAGAACTTTGCGTCCTTCATACAGGCCGGCGGTGGCGGGCATGGCCTCTACACGATGTACAGCCTTGAAAAGGTCGGTGACCTCGGAGAGATCGAAAAGTTCGGCGACCACAACTGGTATGTCGAGGGCGCAACCATACTGCTCGATAAGCAGCAGGGGGATGGCGGCTGGGCCGGGGGCTACGTCAACACCTCCTTCGCGGTGTTCTTCCTGACCCGCGCCACCCGGCTCAAGCCCTACAGCGCCCCGAAAATCCTGACCAACTCACCCGGCGTAGGAGGATCCGCTGACCGTGACCTCGTCTTCGTGGGCCGCCTTAACGGGTTTATCTCCGCCAAGGAGGTCCTGAGGATCCTCGGTGACTCCCGCAACGCGAGCCTTGTCTCAGTTGGGGAAGAGGTCGTCCGCAACTACAACCAGAACTTTGTCGGCGAGCTGGCCCCGATTCTTCTGAACCTCTGGACCGGAACCTCTGACAAGATCACCCGCTTCGCCAAGGCCTCCCTGCAGCAGATCACCGGCATGTCGAGTTCCAACCGGGACGACTACACCGCCTGGTACGGCAGCTTCGAGAAAATCCACGCACTGGAGACCGGCTCCGGCGCTAACGCCGCAACCCTCTCCACTCTCCTCAAGACCACCTCGAGCCCGACGCTGAAGGCCAAGATCCTCGACGTTGCTCATCGCAACAAGCTCTACCAGATGGCCGACGACCTCGTCGATGAGCTCTCTCTGACGAAGTCACATGATTACCGGCTGAAGGTCAACGGCCTGTTGAACCTCTGGTCAGGACGCTCCGTTTCCCCTCCGAGCCCCAAGGATTCAGCCGGCTGGGAAAAAGTCGCTGCCATCTGGACAACCTGGGCTGCCTCCGAAAGCACCCAGCTTGTGGCCGGGCGAAAACTGGACGGGCTGCTGGGTAATCTCGAGAAGGCGACTCCTGCCCAGGTGCCTGGAATCATCCGGCAAATTGTCGCCCTGGGAGATTCAGCGGTACCCCATCTCAGACGGGCCATCGAAAAAGATGAGTACAGCTTCCATCTTATCGATGCGCTCGAACAGCTGACCGGGGAAGAGATCGGGCTGCGCTGAGCTCAGGCACACCCCCGGCTCAATCAAAGATCGTGGCGAGAAGATGATCTGACACCTCGGTCATTTCCAGCCTCGATGCCGCGTGTTTGCCTGAGCTCGAAATCAGCACAGGCCCTTCCTCCGGGCTTGAGGGCAGCCGCCCGTGGCTTCCCCCAAGCAGACCGGGTTCAAGAGGAACACAATCCATGAGAGTCCTGAGCCCTGCCTTTGAGGCCAGGCTCTTCAGGCCGAGGCGCGGCTTCAGCAGCGGCCTTGCCGGATCCAGCACCAATTCGAGCGGGTCGTAGCCGGGCTTGTGGTGAATATCGACGGTGCGGGCGAAATCCGGAGCCTGCCCTTCCCCGGTCCAGTAGTAGTAATCAAACCACCGTCCGGGCTCCGCAACGGCGACCAGGTCCCCGGAGCGTGGATGGTCGAGACCGTGGGCCTCCTTTCCATCTCCATCGAGAACCTCATCGACCCCCGGCAGCTCCTCCAGCAGCCGCCTGACCGAGGCCCGGTTTTCTTCGGCACGCACATAAACATGGGCCACCTGGTGATCACTCAAAGCAAAAGCCTCCGAAGCCCCTGCGTCGAGAAGCTCGCCGTTGTGAGCCCTGTGGACCTTGAGCAGTCCGGCCTCTCTCAGCGCCAGGTTGATGGAGATACTGTCTGTCACCGGGGTGATCCCGTATTCACTGAGAACGATCACCTCCATATCGTTCTGCCGGGCCGCGGAGATAATGCCCCCGGCGACCCGGTCCACCTCCCGCAGGTTTTCATCGAGTCCCGGAAAAACCGGGCCGTATCGCTGCAGGTCGTAATCGAGGTGCGGCAGGTAAACGAGGGTCAGGTTCGGACGGTGCATGGCGACCACCTGCTCGGCGCAGCGCCCGATCCACTCACTGGAGCGAATACCGGAGAGTGGCCCCCAGAAGTTAAAGAGGGGGAACTCACCAAGCTCCAGCTTGAGAGCATCGCGAAGCTCCGGAGGATGGGCGTAGAAGTCCGGAGTTTTGCGGCCGTCTGCGTGGTAGCTCGGGCGCGGCGTGACACTCCAGTCGACGCCGGAATACATATTGTACCACCAGAA
>JAYGDV010000053.1:0-2555 GCA_046582735.1 Planctomycetota bacterium | reverse complement strand
CAGCCGTTCC
The DNA here is from genome assembly GCA_046582735.1 of Planctomycetota bacterium. Lineage (GTDB taxonomy): Bacteria > Planctomycetota > UBA8108 > UBA8108 > UBA8108 > UBA8108. Next base: position 2,545 of record JAYGDV010000053.1, on the reverse strand, counting down.
AGGGCGGCGCGGCGGGACTCTTCGGCTATGGCCTGGCCCATTTCATCGAAGACATACCCCGTCCCCGGCACGACGAATTCGAGGTACCCGAGCTGGCAATCGGACTTTATGACTGGGTGCTGGCGTGGGATCACGGAAAAAAAACCTGCCATATCATCTCGCATGGATTTCCTGCCGAGCCGGCGCAAAGGCAGCAAAGAGCGGCCGGGCGGATCACGGAGGTAAAGGATCTCCTGCTGAAAACGATCGGGGCCCGTTTGCACGAAGGCGGGAGGCAGCCGGCGCTTTCCCGCGAGGATCTTGCACAGGCGTGGGAGGTGCCTGAATTCCCCGGACTGCTGAGCAATTTCTCCAGGGAAGACTACACCGCCGCGGTGGCCCGCTCCATCGAGTACATTCGCGCCGGAGATGTTTTCCAGGTCAATCTCTCACAGCGCCTTGCCTGCCCGGCCCCCGGGAACCCCGTGGATTTTTACCTGGCCCTACGCAAATCGAACCCCGCTCCCTATGCCGGCTACCTCGATCTTGGAGAATACGTGGTGGCCAGCTCATCGCCGGAACAATTCCTCAGTGTTAGCGGAGACCTCGTCACGACCCGCCCGATCAAGGGTACCTGCTCACGCGGCTACACACCGGAGGAAGACCTGAGCCGAAGGGGATCCCTTGGGCAGAGCAGCAAGGACCGGGCCGAGAACGTGATGATCGTTGACCTCCTGCGCAACGACCTCTCCCGTGTCTGCCGCCCCCACAGCGTCGCGGTGCCGGCCCTGTATGAAATTGAGCGCCACCCAACGGTTTACCACCTCGTCTCTGAAATCCGGGGGCAACTCAGAGAAGATTGCGACTGTCTCGACCTCCTGCGCGCCAGCTTCCCGGGGGGCTCGATCACCGGCGCACCGAAAGTGCGGGCGATGGAGATCATCTCCGAGCTGGAACCTACGGCGCGGGGCCCCTATTGCGGAAGCCTTGCCTGGCTGGGCTTCAGCGGTGGCATGCAGAGCAGCATCCTCATCCGAACCGCCACCCTGGGCCGCGGCTGGCTGCAGATGCCCGTGGGAGGTGGGATCGTATCCGATTCTTCTCCGGAAGCTGAATACCAGGAGACCCTCCAGAAGGCCACCGGGATGCTGCCGGCCATCGAGGAGTGCCGGGTCCGCTGAGCCCGCCCCTGATCCACGGCGGCCGGAGAGAGATCCCTACCTCGCCAGGATTTCTTTTACCAGCGAATCCATTCCATAGATCTTGCGCAAGGCCTCGATGATGGCCTCGGCATTAACCGAAACAGCCCGCGCCTGCTCCTCGGTATAGACCACGTCGAGCACCAGGCTGTGAATATTGCCGTCAAAGATCAGTCCGACCACCTCCCCCTTGCGGTTGATCACCGGGCTGCCCGAGTTGCCGCCGATGATATCGGGGGTGGACACGAAATTGAAGGGCACCCCGGCCCCGATCTTCCCGGCGGCTTTGCGCCAGCTGGCGGGCAGGGTATAGGCTTCCTCGCCCTTTCGCTCAGCTGCAATCTTCCCGACCCCACCCATCTTCGTGGAATAGGGGATGTCGCGCCCACCCTCCTTCCAGCCCTTGACCACGCCGGCAGCCAGCCTGAGCGTAAAGGTGGCATCCGGGTAAACCCCGGTTCCCGTGGCGGCAAAGGTAGCAGCAGAGATATGGCCGTAGGCCTCGGTACGCACACTGGTGACGAGATCCTCGTATTTACGCCGGATGGCCCGGGCGTAAGGGTCCAGGCTACGGGCAAGATCAACCATGGGATCGTCGAGCTTTTCGAGCGCCTCACTCCCCCCGGCAACGAGCTTCTTACGTGCTGCAGGGTCGGCGAGCGTGGTCCCGGAAACGAGCTGATGGGCCCGGTCAGCGGGAGAACGCCCGGCAAGCACCAGCTTTACATAGGGATGCTCGGCGCCGAAGACCTTCATGAAGTGGGTCAGCGAATCTGTAAGTTTCGCCTTCTCGAGAGCCGGGTAGACCGGCGCCGGCGACTCCAGCCGCATCCGCACCGAGGGAAGACGCGTATCCCTGTACTCCGGAAGACGGTCGCTGGAGGGTTTCCCCTGCTCCTGTGCAAGGCGCAGAATCATCTTCGCGCTGCTGTAGAGCGTCGACCAGAAAGCCCTTCCTCCCTCGAGAAAGATATACTCTTCCCTGAACTTCTTCGAAGCATCCATCGAATGGCGAATCCGCTCCCAGTCATCAAGGCTGGCGCCGAGCTTTGCATCCGCCGCCACGGCGGCCTGCAGGGTTCTCTCCTGGCTCAACTTTGACTCGAAGGTGGCAGGGCTCAGCAACCCGCCAAGGGTACCTCGAATCGCCTTGCGGCTGTTCTCGATGCCGAAGAGATCTCCACGTGCAATCCGCTTCGCCTCCGGCCCCTTGAGCGCGAATTGCTGCAGGGCGATCTCCCGGCGGTAGAGCAGCTCGAGGTAGGAGGGATAGGCCACGTCCCGCAGGAACCTGAGATGGTCAACCGTATTGAGTCGCTGTGTGCTGCCCGGATGACCCGAGACCATCACGAGGTCGCCCTCGTGAA
>JAYGDV010000034.1:0-3637 GCA_046582735.1 Planctomycetota bacterium | reverse complement strand
TTGAAGAGATAAAAAGACGCATTTGTCGATTCCCGGAGAAATTAAAAGAAAGAGCCCCCATGCCAGGCACAGAGGTTGCTCAGAATAATTGTATCATCCGGACAGGCCGAACGCCCGGCACAGCGAACCACCCCTCAGCAGCCCTAAAACGCCTCGATGGTGGAGGGAGAAGGAAGCAATTTGAGCAGTTCAGCTGACGGGATACAGTGTTTCAGAACCATCTGCAGGTTCTTCTCCACCCCCTTCTCCTTATTGTAATAGATCGACCGGGTGCTCGAAACGATTCCCACGACCCGTCCGAAACCATCCAGGACAGGCGAGCCGCTCGAGCCGCGGGCAAAATCGGCAGTGATCGCCATGCGGTGAACCTTTCCCCTTGAGCGCTTCCCCTTCTTCTTGTGTGCATCATGAACGAGATATCGGGAAACCAGCCCGTGGGTAAAGCTGTAAAACTGCCCGTCAGGATGCCCAAGCACATAGACCCCGGAACCGACAGGAGCAGCTGCCTTGACAGGAAGTTCAGCAAGCCCCTTGCCCGCCACCTTCAAAACAGCCAGGTCCTGGTTCTCATCGGCTGCGAGCACGGCGCTTACCGGGTAGACCCCTCCATCGTGGGTCATCACCCCGAGGGTCTCTACATCAGAAGCCTTCTCGATCACGTGGTAATTGGTGACCACGATGCCATCTGCGCGAATCACGAAGCCGGTGGAAAATCCCGAATGCCAGTTTTCGCATTTTCCGCATTTATAGAGGGTACCGACCATCACCACGCTCTTCACCGCCTGCTGGTAGATGTCTGCAGATGAGAGCAGTTCCTTCGACCCGGCGGAGCAGTCCATCTCGCAAAACTTCCGGTCGAGCTGACCGGCAAGCTTCTCAGCCTTGACTGTCGAACCCTTTTCGAGGTGTACTTCCATCCCGTCGATGAACCTGTCCCGGCGCTTGACATCGCTGCGGGTGGACGGGCTCAGCGGCTTCCTCTTTGCCGCAGTCACGGACTCTTCGATCTTCAGCCGTTTGGGCGGCATGCAGATCTCCTCGTTGCAGGCCTGGTAGACCAGCTCAGCAAGGATCTTGTCCCCCTTACCGGTGCGCTTCAATGGGAGCGTAATCCTGAAGCTGCCCTCGAGAACCCCCTTCCTGCCGGGCGGTAACTGGAGCTCGCTGGCAGCGCCGAAGCTGGAGCCTTCAAGAAACTCCACCCGCACAGGCTGCCCATCCTCCGCCCCCTTGCCGAATATATGCCAGGGAGATTTGACCGCCACATCGAGGGTCAACATCGCGGCCGTGGCGCTGGCCTGCAGGCTCAGGGGTGCTCCACCGGAAGGCTTCTTCGCCCTCGAGGGAAGAACTCCCGGCCGCTTTTTCAGGGGTTTGCGTAAGGCGATGGCCGGCGGGGCGCTCTTCTTGCCTGCGAGCAGGCGTTCCACCCAGCTCTCGATGGCCGCCCCTCTCAGGTTGACCGCCTGGACAACTCCATCGCGGTCGATCAGGAAGCTGGCGGGGATGCTGTGAACATCGAACAGAACGGCGAGCTCATTCTTCCACTTGCCTCCATCATAGAAGTGGAGCCAGTCCATCTTCTCCTCGGCGATCTTCTTCTCAAACCGCTCCTTGTCGTCATCGAGGCTCACAGCGAAAATCTCGAAGCCCTTGTCCCTGTATTTCGCGTAGGTCTCCTTCAGCTGGGGAAGCTCGGCCACGCAGGGGCCGCACCAGGTGGCCCAGAAATCAACCAGCACCACCTTGCCCGCAAAGCTCGCGGGGGTGACCGCCTTACCACTGCGATGGTCCTTTACATCGAAATCCTTCAGCTTGCCGCCGATGGCGCGGAGCTTCTCGAAGACCGATTTCAGCCGCGGCAGCATCCTGCTCTTGCCGGCTGCGGTCATAGATTTCTCCACGCCATCCATGAAGCGTCTCGCCTCGTCGATCTTACCGGTACGCGCAAGCGCCGAGGCCAGCTCGCGGGCATAGCCCTCCGGCTGGTCAGGATATTTCTTCTGGATCGCCCGCAGCTTCGGCAACGCCTTTTCGGGCTGTCCGGAGAACAGATAGGCGGCCCCTTCACGAATCCTGGCGATTCTCGCGAAGTCGCTCTCTGGCCAGGTTGCGAGGAAATCGCCGTAGACCGGAGCGGCCTCGGCGTAGCGGTGCATTCCCCAGAGGCTGATCGCCTTCAGGTAGAGCGCTTTTTCCCTCAGGGGAGAATCCTTGAAACGCTCCAGGAAAACGTCGATCTTCGCGAGCCCTTCATCGGTACCCTTACAGAAGATCAGGTTGCCCTTGCGGCGCACACCGAGAACCTCATCGATCTCGCCCATAGCCAGTTGGTCGCCGGTCAGTTCTTCGGGCTCAGGCGGCGCCTTTCCAGAGAGCAGCTCCTCGACCCGGCGGCCGAGATCCTCACCGCGCAGCTTGCTGTAGCGAACCCTGCCGTCCCGGTCGAGAAGGAATGTGAAGGGAATGCTGCGAATATTGTTCAGCACGCCGGGCCCGGTCTTCCAGCCCTTGCCATCATAGAGCTGGGGCCAGCCCATACCGTGCTTCTTGACGAAGGCGCGGAGCTTGTCCTCGTCGCCTTCGCGATCGAGGCTTACACCGAGGATGGCGAAACCCCGGTCCTTGTATTTCTCCCAGGTGGCCACCACGTTGGGCATCTCGCGAACGCAGGGAGCGCACCAGGTGGCCCAGAAATCAATCAGGAGGACCTTGCCGCGGAAGTCCTTGACGGAAACCTCTTTGCCATCGATGGTCGTGCCTGAAAACTCAGCGAAGCGGACACCCCCGGGGGAGCCTCCCCGGGTTCGGCCGGCCTCCGCAGGCTTCCGGGGCTCAGCTGAATAAAGATACTTGAGGAGCTTCCCCTTCATGGCGGCATCCATGCTCTTATCTGCCATGGCCATGGCGACCAGCTCCGTCAGTAGCTTGACATCGGCCTCATCCTCGCTTGCCGCCAGCCGCGTACCGAAGCTCGAGTAGGTCCCATAGGCCCCCCTGTCACCGTGACGGGCCAGGGCGCCCAGGAGCACCTTTGCCTTGCCGTGTTCTTTCTTCTCGAGCAACTCGTTGACCGCATGCGGCAGGATCCGGTCGATCCAGCCGCCGTATTTCTTCCCGGCCTCTTCCGGCAGCCCACCATGGGTGAGAACATGCCCGGAGAGGCAGTTGATGGATGGACCGGGCCTGGCGCTCGGGCCCTCATCTCTCTTGGTGACGAGGTACATTGCGAACGCCTTGACATAGGCGTCTTTTCCGAGATCGAGACCTGTTTCCTCGAGTTTCTTCAGCCACGCCCTGACTCGTTCCAGCCGGTCGGCGGGCTTGTTTTTTCGCAGACGCTCAATCACCACCAGGTCATCGATCTCCTCGATGGCCTGCTGCCGGGTCCATTCTTCGGCCCCCAGCCGTGATACAGGTGAAAAAGCCGACTGGAGAAGAACGAGCAGCAACGTGCATATAAAGCGGGGGTTCATACGCATTTTTAGATCATACCTTTTCTGTTAACCGGTTCCTGGTCTGCTGGCAGGCCAATCGACAGGGATCGGCCTCTTTGCCTGCATCCAGATTGAATCCGCCAGGAGAAATAATAAAGAGAAAAAGAAGGGCCGGCTGAGTGTTTGGGTCGAAATGGTAG
>JAYGDV010000485.1:0-4135 GCA_046582735.1 Planctomycetota bacterium | reverse complement strand
GGTCGGTGCCGTTGAGGCATTCCTCGATATTTGTATAACCATCTTCGTCTGGGTCTTCAGCTGTATCCGCCGCAGAGCGCGGGTTGAGCTCATAGGCCCTCTCCCATGTTGTGCGCATGCCGTCGCTGTCGCCGTCCCTGCGTAACCAGGATACCCATTCTTTTTCCTGCTTTGTCCGGAACTCGACCTCGAGTTTCGGCCAGCCGCCTACCTGTTTCTGCGAGTCGATGATCCGGCCACCGCCTGAGCGAACCTGCTCGATGATCCGGTCGTCCACGGCATCTCGAACGGGTTTGCTGGCGCCGCTTTCATAGAGCACCTGGCGGTAAGCTACAGCGGCTTTGTCTGTCCTGACAGGAGCGCAGGGAAAAGGTTTCGTCTTCCGGTTTTGTTTTTTGAGTCCCTTGACGGCGCTCCAGGGATCCGCCGCGCTGCTTTCTTTACCTTCGATGAGATTGCCGGCGGCGTGCATCTCGGTGGTTCCAGTTGCCGAAAAGATACCGGTTGCCTTGATGTAGTTGCCGACGTAGTTCACCCGCGCGGGATCTTTGGCGGTATAGCCTCTTCCACCCTGGTAGATCACGTTGTTGCGGAAGTCGAAGAGTATCGATCCCTCGCCATAGGTTCCCGGCCGCGGGCAGCGGCTTCGATGGTGGGCGTAGAGATTGTGGTGGAAGCTGATGTTGCCGTTGGTGCGGCTGAGGGAGCCGTAGCCGTGGGGCCCCTTTTTATGGAAGCTGTCGTTCAGGCTCTCACTGATGATGCACCATTGCACGGTCACGTTCGAAATTCCGGCCCCGGAAACCGAGAGGGCTTCGTCGATCGACCAGCTGGCGGAGCAATGGTCGATGATGACATCGTGGCTGCCGGTGCCGATGGAGATGGAGTCGACCTCTTTCTTCATCGTGTCGCCCGGGCGTACGCGCAGGTAGCGGATCACCACATCATGGGTCTTCACCGTGAGGCCGTAGTTCCTGAGGCAGATTCCTCCTCCAGGGGCGGTCTGGCCCGCGATGGTGATAAAGGGTTCGGAGATGCGCAGTGTTTTTTTGAGTTCGATGGTGCCGGAAACATTAAAGACGATGGTCCTGGACCCCTTTGCCTCGCAGGCTTCTCTCAGGCTTCCCGGGATTTTTTTCTTCTCTCCACCGCTATAGTCCTCGAGGGTCCTTACGACATAGACCTTCCCTCCTCTGCCGCCTTTTGCGCCGGCACCAAAGCCTTCGGCGCCGGGGAAGGCAGGAATGTCGGCAGCCGGGGCGGGGGCGGCGGTCAACAGCAGAAGAAGCAGGCCGGGCAGGAGAACCTGCTGCGTGACCTTGTCGGGATTTCTTGTTGCCATGAGTGCTCCCTGGTTCCTGTTGAGAGTGATCTCTAACCGGTTCTTTGTACCTCGGGCAAACTGGTGGGTCAACCTGTGCCGGAATGGTTCGCTTGGGGTTTGTCGAGGTTCCCCGGTCTGGGTTAAGATACCTGCTCGCTTTCCCGGTAAGGGGAGAAGCGGTTTCCTATAGTGTCTGATTTTTAGCGCAGAATTTTCCCACGGCTCCGCCCGTCCGGGCCGCCGAACTCACTTTCCTGGAGATGAACATCGTGATGCTTAACCCCGCCAAGGCTCTTCTGGCCGCTTTGATTTTTACCTCTTTATCAATCCTGGGCCTGCAGTCTTTTGTTGCAGCCGCTGACAAGACAGTGGTCTTCATCGCCGGCCGTGACAGTCATGGATTCGGCTCGCACGAGCATGGCGGCGGCTGCCGCTATCTTGCCGCCACCCTTGAGAAAGGGTTGCCGGGTATCAAGACCAGGGTCCATACGGGCGGCTGGCCGAAGGACTCGTCGATTTTTGATGGGGCCTCCGCTGTTGTTCTCTACATGGATGGGGGCGGAGGGCACCCGGTGAACCGGCATCTCGCAGAGCTCGATAAGCTCATGAAGAAGGGCATCGGGCTGGCCTGTATCCACTATGCCGTGGAGGTTCCCAAGGGCAAGTCCGGGAATTATTTCCTCGACTGGATCGGTGGCTACTTTGAGGCCCATTGGTCGGTCAATCCGCACTGGATTGCAGAGATCAAGAACCTCCCGAAGCATCCGATCACCAACGGTGTGAAGCCGTTCAAGATCAATGACGAATGGTATTTCCATATGCGTTTTCGCGACAAGCTGGAAGGGGTCACCCCTATTCTCAGCGCCGTGGCGCCGGAAAGTACCATGCGTCGGCGCAACGGCGCGCACAGCGGTAACGCCGCTGTGCGCGCCTCGGTTGCGAAGGGTGATCTTCAGCACCTGGCCTGGGCGCGCGAGCGTCCTGATGGCGGTCGCGGTTTCGGTTTCACTGGTGGTCATATTCACTGGAACTGGGCAAATGAGAACTTCCGCAAGGTGGCCCTCAACGCGATTGCCTGGGTTGCCAAGGCGGATATTCCCGCTGGTGGTGTCCCCTCTGCTGACCCGAGCAAGGATGACCTGGTCGCAGCAATCAAGGGCAAGAAGGTCTCGAAGAAGGCCGGCAAGCTGAGCCCACCGAAGCCAGGCGTCAAGCCCGTCTTCAAGAGCCAGATGGTGACCTCCCTGACTCCAGGTTGCGCGATCAAGGTCGATGTCGATATTCGCGGAGCGAAAGAGCTCTATCTCGTAGCTTCCGATGGAGGCAACGGGTTCAGCTGTGACTGGGCGGACTGGGGAGAGCCCCGCCTGGTTGGGCCGAAGGGAGAGAAGAAGCTCACGGAGCTGAAGTGGATCACGGCAACTTCCGGCTTCGGGAGTGCCAGGGTTAACCGGAACTGCGGGGGTGAGAGTCTGCGGATGGGTGGTAAGGACGTACCCTACGGTCTCGGTGTACACGCAAACTCGGTGATCTCCTACAAGCTCCCTGCGGGCTACGAACGCTTCAAGGCCCAGGCCGGCCTCGACAATGGCGGCACCGACCAGGGAGCCTGCGGCAACGCCAGCTCTGTTCAGTTCCTGGTCTATACCGGGAATCCCGGTTCGGCTGTTTTGACCTCGGCCAGCGGTGGTGGCGGTGGGGGTGGCGGCGGTGACAGCCGTGAGCCAGCCGATGCCCTTGCGGGTCTCGATGTGCATGCCGACCTCGATGCGACCCTCTTCGCTTCTGAGCCGACGATTGTCAGTCCGACCAATCTCGATATCGATCATCGAGGCAGGGTCTGGATCTGCGAGGTGGTCAACTACCGCCGCAACAACGGCCGTCGCCCCGAGGGTGACCGGATCGTGATCCTCGAGGACAGCAATGGCGATGGCGTCAGTGACAAGTCGACGGTCTTTTACCAGGGTCGTGATATCGACTCGGCCATGGGCATCGTGGTGCTTGGCAACAAGGTGATCGTTTCCTGCGCTCCCAACGTCTTCGTTTTTCACGATGACGATGGGGACGACAAGGCCGATCGCAAGGAGCTCCTGTTTTCAAAAACGGGTACGCCCCAGCACGACCACTCGGCTCACTCGATCGTTTTCGGGCCCGATGGGAAGTTCTACTGGAACTTCGGCAATACCGGCCGACACGTGCACGATGCGAAGGGTAACATTATTGTCGATATCGACGGTAACGAGGTCCGTGACAACGGCAAGCCCTACTTCGGCGGCATGGCCTTCCGCTGCAACGCCGATGGCAGCGAGTTCGAGGTTCTCGGCCATAACTTCCGTAACAACTACGAGGCTACGGTTGATTCTCTCGGGGCCGTCTGGCAGTCCGACAATGATGATGATGGCAACCGCGGCGTCCGCATCAACTATGTCATGGAGTTCGGCAACTATGGTTACCGGGATGAGATGACCGGTGCGGGGTGGAGGAGCAACCGGGTCGGGATCGAGAAAGAGATCCCTCTCCGTCACTGGCACCTGAATGATCCCGGCGTGGTGCCGAATCTTCTGCAGACCGGCGCGGGTTCTCCCACGGGTATCACCGTGTACGAGGGCCGCCTCTTGCCCAAGATTTTCTGGGACCAGGTGATTCATTGTGACGCCGGCCCGAACGTCTGCCGTGCTTATCCCGTCAAGAAGACCGGGGCCGGCTATTCGGCTGAATCCGTCGATATTCTCAAGGGCAGCCGGGACCGCTGGTTCCGCCCCGCCGATGTCGCCGTGGCTCCTGATGGCTCACTCTTTGTAACCGACTGGT
>JAYGDV010000479.1:0-1896 GCA_046582735.1 Planctomycetota bacterium | reverse complement strand
GGAACTCAATGCCGTTGGATCTGGTAGGCGGGAGCATCTCTATAGATCCAAAGATGTTTTTTTTTCCCGTAAGTTGAGGCAATCAGCCATCCATCAGGCGAAGGGGCTGAAATCTCCCTTGACGGGACTATATCTTGTAGTAAGTTGGCTCACCTTCCGGAACATGTAGTGTTACCCGGAAGGATCTCCCTCGGATACGTTTCGGTCCGGTGAGGTAGATCGGCTGGAGTTTTTCCGATAAAACGGTTCCGGAGGTAACTCCGGAGTACTCTCCAGTCGTTCGGGAGGTCTTGGTTCGAGTTTACCCCGATGGCCACATCTTGTCGGCCGCAGTTACGGTCCTCCGAGGTTGAGACACCTTGAGGTAGTGACCGGGGGGGCTCGGTTGGTTGGAGGTTTAATTGTTAACAGGGTGACTGGTCGGGTTCGCGCATTGCGGGTTTTCGATACGAGCTTGGTGTCGCTTCAGCGGTGGCGCCGGCCCGGTCCGGGGTTTTGATCCCGGGGCTCTGGAATTCAGTGGAGGTGAAGAGAAAAAAGTGCCCGTTTGAAAGCCGGGCCTGGTGCGGAGGCTGGTTGCCCTGTGGATGAACCGGCTGGGAGCGAAGAGGAATCAGTCGCTTCTGTTTTCCAGGCGGGCCTGGCTTGGTTCTTCTCTTGGTGGAGGGGGAACGGGTTGGTGGTTTTAAAATCAAAATCTGGTGCTGATGAGTTCCTGCCGATGTTTTTTGCGGCAGGCCTGGCTCCGTTGATGCCGGTACCCGGCTGGGCATCGGTGCCAGGGCCGGTGAAGTGTTCTTTTGGGCAGAAGTCTCTGCCTGGAACTGGAGAGGAAGATTATGGGTTTCGAAAGTCATGAGGAGAGGATGACAGATGGCCAGCCCGATTCGGGAACTGGTGCCGGTGTCGCCGTGGCGGAAGAGAAAGCAGGGCAGACGAAGGCCTTCACCGTAGGGGAAAGGACCTTCGTGCTTGACAAGAAAAAGGCAGAGGAAGTTTTCGCTGCCAAGAGGGTGATCAATGGGATCGACACGATGACCTTCAACCTGCTCCCGCTCAAGTATGGGTGGGCCTACGAATTGTACCGCAACATGAAGGCCAACCACTGGGAACCCGAAGACATCCCGATGAACGTGGATATCGCCCAGTGGAGGAGCGATGATCAACTCACGGATTCCGACCGTTGGATCATCAGGATGGGGATCGGTTATTTCTCCGCCGCCGAAGGCATCGTGGGAGACAACATTCTTCATGTGATCCGCGAAGTGGTGACAGCGCCGGAGCTGAAGATGGTGCTGGGCCGCCACGCGCACGAGGAGAACATCCACGCCGACTCGCTTCTTTACATGATCAGCTCACTGGGCATCGATCCGCACGAATGCGAGGCGATGTTCGTCGATATCCCGAGTATCGTTGCCAAGAACGAGTTCGTAACCCGGATTTCAAAAGATCTGCGTCGTGACCTCGATATGACCCAGGTCGAAAACATCCAGAGCCTGGCGAAGAATATATTCGTTTTCGGGCAGTGCATGGAGGGTACCCAGTTCTACGGGCTCTTCGGGATGATCCTCTCTCTCTACCGGCAGAACAAATTCCCCGGGATCGGGCAGATGTTCCGCTACACGCTCCGAGACGAGTCGAATCATATTGAGCTCCTCAGGCAGTTGCTGATGCACCTGGTTGAGGAGAACCCGCAGATCTGGACGAATTCTTTCAAGGAGGAGCTGGTTGGGTTGATGCAGGAGGCTGTCAGCCTGGAGAAAAAGTTTATCAAGGATTGCCTGCCGGTAGAGTCCCTTGGGCTCAACAGGGAGGACTTTGAACAATACATCGACTTTATCGCAGACCGTCGCCTTGAGGGGGTCGGCCTGTCTGTTCTGAACCAGGGAGCGAAGA
>JAYGDV010000458.1:0-5488 GCA_046582735.1 Planctomycetota bacterium | reverse complement strand
ATTGGCTGGGTTCAACTAATGCATAGAGGGGTTATGGACATGAAGAAGCTGTGTATCTGCCCCCTGGCGCCCGGGCTTATATGTACGACTCTCTTATTACTGGCCTGCATCTGGGGCCAAGGCTGCTCCACGGTTCATGTTCACACCTCACCGGACCCCGCCGCTGTCAGCGAAGTGAGGCAGACGATGCGTCGCTATCTTGATGCGTTCAATGTCGATGACTTTGGGACCATCGGCACCTCCTGGCATACGCCTGGATGGATATCGACTAGCGAGTCGAGGAATCCCCTCAAGGATCGCGAAGATGTCAAAGCCATCTACCGCGCTCTTCTTGGAAAGATCCGGGCAGAAGGCTACGACCACTCAGAGTTGTTGAGCGAGGACATCAAGTTCGTCAACGACGGCTGCGTGATCTATCGGATCACCTTCACGCGCTGGAAGAAAGACGGAGACTTCATGCCACCGCGCGTGCGGGGGAGCGTCTGTACGCTGCACAAGGTGGACGGGCAGTGGGGCCTCAGTAATGTCGCGCTTGAATCTGGAACGGGGGACTGACGCGCATGGTTACAGGCGTTTTGCCACCTGGGCGATGAGCAACCCGGGCGGCTGTCTTGCAGCCCGCTCATGCGTACAAAAACAGGCGGCGCAAACCCGGCTTTTGCCGAAGTTGCGCCGCCTGTGATCATCAATCGGTTCTTATTCGCAGCCTGCGGTGGAGGTGAGGCAGTCGAGCTCGTCGCCACCTCCATCCAATCCACAATCCGGGAAGGGAGCCGGAGGAGCGCTGTCACCACGGAACGAATAGTTGAGGGAGTAGATCACATCGCTGAGCGTTACTTCTCCATCGTCATTCGCATCCGCGGCATCCGCACAGGTCGATCCGGGACCTCCCATGAAGAGGTTGCGCAAGGTATAGGTCGGGTCGGAAATATCGATTCCCCCGTCACCGTTGGCGTCGCCGCGAACGAACTGGGCGCCGCAGGTCACGGTCACGTCGAAGGTACAGCTCTCGGTATTGCCGGCAGAGTCCACCGCCGTGACCGTCACGGTCGTGGTGCCGACGGGGAAGATGCTCCCTGAGGCCGGTTCCGCAGTAACCCTCGGTGCTGCATCGCAGTTGTCGGTCGCTGCCGCGGCGAAGTCAACTGCGGCGCCGGCCAGCTCAGTGCACTCCACTGAGAAAGCCGCCGGACAGATGATTTGGGGTGGAGCCTGGTCCTCAACTGTGATTACTGCCGTCGAGGAGTCGGCATTACCCAGGTCGTCGGTCACTGTGACCGTCACCTCCGTGCTCCCAAGGGGGAAGGGCCCCGCAGGTTCCAGCTCCAGGGTAAGAGCCACCTCCGAGTGCGTGAACCCGGTGTAGACGAGCTCGGGCGCCACGACTGCCTCGCAGTCCGCCCCCGCCGCTACCGTGACGTCCCGAGAACGGGCTATTGGCACAGTGCTCAGGACGCCACCGATGGCGCCGGCGGGACCGCCGTAATCCTCCGACGGGCCCTGGTCATCGTAGAGCAGGAACAGGTAGAGGGCGTCGGTGGGATAGGGCTCCCCGTTGGGGTCGAGCATTCCCGCCTCGACGAGGCGGCCCGCCCTGTTGTTGACCCGGGGTGCCGCCGCTGCGTGGACGTCCTGGTCGAAGGGGGCCAGGAAGCCGTCCTCGTCGAGAGCGAAATGCCCACCACTGGTGTGCATCATCAGGAACCAGTTACCTGGACGCCGTGACACCTGCGACAGCCGAGGATTCACGTAGTTCTCGCCCACCAGGAGGTCGTGGTTGGACCAGCGGTTCCCCCAGCAAATGTCGGAATCTCCCAGGTCCGCTGCATCCGCGGCGCCGGGGATGGCGTAGAAGTGAGCCTGGGTCACATCGAAGCCCGTGTTCATCACGATGTTGAAATCCATCGAGTTCGCTCCCGGGCGGATGGTCATGACGGCGTTGCCGGAAGCATCCGGATCGCCGTCGGGCAACCAATTGTTCGCGGCGTTCGGGCCGCCGTCCAGCAAGGCGTAGAGGCGCACCGGCTCCACGGGACCGGCCGGCACTGTCTCGGGCAGCCTCGAGCGCAGATACGCTTCCACCTCGGCAATCTCTTCCGCGCTGAGGGCTCGATCGTAGACGATGATCTCAGCGACATCTCCGTGCAGAACGTTAGAGGAACCGCCGGAGGAGTTGATCCAGGAACCGACAGACATCTGCGACCAGTCCGAGTTGTAGGGCGTCGCTGGTCCGCCGGCCTGCGAATCCACCCCATCGATGAATCCCCGGTGGGTTGCAGCAGCCGAACCGTCGTAGGCCTGTGTGAAGTAGTGAAACTCATCCGCGGATATCTCGCTGCCCTTGTGCACTCCGGAACCATCGTAGTGATAGAAGGCATCGAGCGTACCGGCACCGTCATCACGCGCCAGGACGTACTGGCTCGCCGCGCCGTTGCGCCGTCCGAAGCAGTACCAGTAGTAGGCCGCGGATGTATGGCTGGGCTCCAGCAGGTTGCCGATGGTGAAGATGGTGGCATCCGAAAGGGTCTGGCCGAGACTGCCGCGGAAGGGAGCAACGCCCGCCATACGCAGGAAGGAAAGACCCGTGGCTGGATCCACGATGTGCGTGGCGTCGCCGCCCGACAGGTCGATGGCGTTGGCGGACTGGTCCGCCCAGGTCGTCACCACGGATCCGCTGCCCGTGCTGTCAGTGCCGGCATCGGCCCGCACCCAGAGCGCCAGGTCGGGGCTCAGAGCGGGAACCGGGCCGCTGGCAGGATCCAGGGCCCGTCCGCTGAGACCCAGGACAATCTCCGGAGTTTCCGCAACGTTGGACGTGATCCTCAGTTCGGCGGTGAAGTCGCCGATGGCGTCGGGGGCAAACTCGATGGCGACGATCTCGTCGTCACCGGGCTGCAGGCTGGGCCGTGGAGTGTTCACCACGGAAAACGCCGCATCGCCGGTCAGTTCGGAGGCCCAGGTCAGCGGCGCGAAGCCGCTATTGGTCACCGTCACCTGCAGCATTGTAGAGCGGCCGCCGGGCACGAAAGCCGGTGGCAGAACAAGATCAGCCGCTGCGGGCGTCAACTGGATGTCGGGCTGGGGCTCAACGCCGGTGCCGGACAGCCCGACCTCGAAGGTCGGCGACGACCAGTCGTTGCTGGCGATGACCAGCGTGCCGTTGAAGGATTCCCTGCTCGTGGGGGCAAACTGGAGCTGAACCTCCTGGCTGCCTCCAGGGGCGATGGGTGCCGGTTCGGTAAGGGCACTGAAGACCGGGTCACCGTCGAAGGAGAGCGAATAGGTCAACTCATCGTTGCCGGTGTTGAGAATTGTCAATGTTGCGGTGCTCGGGACACCAGGAGCGCCCGCGTCGGGAAACGCCAGGCTGCTGGCGCTGAGGGCCGCTTCCGGATCGGAAGTCACCGGGATCATCTCGCCCACAGTCGCGAGGTTCGCCGCTACGAAAGCGCGGGTTAATGGCCGGTTGTAAACAGCGAACAGCGAGCAACCCGTCTCCGCCTGGTAAGTAGACGCATCACCGAGAATGGTGAAGGCGTCCGGGTCGAGCGATGCCGGCCCGTCGACACCACCGCCGCCGCCGGTGGCCACCAGGGCACCGTCAAGGAAGGTGTCGAACCTGTTGTTGGCCGTGTCGACCACGTAGACGAGGCGGTACCACTCCCCTGCTGCCAGGGAGCCCACCGGTGACCATATCTGGTTCGCGCTTGCCATCCAGATTCCAACACGATCCCGGTTCTGGTAGTAGGAGGCATGGCCGCCCTTTACAAGCCTGTTCCACGATGCCCCGATCTGGCTCGGGATGAAGTCCATCACCAGGGTGAACTGGTTCGCCCTGTTTCCGCCGCCGTTGGCGTGCAGATTCGGGGCCACGCCCAGCCAGGCGTTATCGGGGGCTATAGCCGAACCCGTGTCGGTGGCAGAACCGGGCACGCCCGCCTGCGCCGTGATTGCTCCGGAACCCTCCAGCACCAGGTCTGCGCCGAGAGAGGCCGAGGTGATGTCGTTGGCGTCGTTGAACTCCCACAGGCCGACGATCACGGGTTTCCTGGTCACAACGGCCGTCAGCGTGAATTCGCTCGTCTGCGGCTCAGTGGTCGTGACCGTCAAGGTGGAAGAGAATACCCCGGTGGCGGTGGCGGTGAATAAGACGCTCACGTCCGCCGTCGCACCAACCCCGATGGAATCAGGGGCATCGCCGAGTGAGAAACCCGCGTCACCCGAGAGCTCATAGGTGAGCGAATGGGCGCCGCCGGCAAGGTTCGTCAGCCGCGTGACCACCTGCCCGGCGGCCGCGCCCCCGGGGAAGCTGGCCAGGAAACGTGTCTCCGCCTCTTCGACGACGACGCCGCCAGGCTCTGGGATCGCCCCTGCGGCGGGTGCCCCGAGTCCTGCAATCTCGGCCGCCGACATGGCGTAGTCGCGGATCTGGAAGTTGTTGATGTAGCCGTTACGCTGCGCCGTGCCGTCATCGGTGAAGAGATACACGCCGGGATCGGCGCCGGTAGGAAGATGGATCGCCCCGGCGCCCGGGTCGTCGACAGTGAATGCGGCATTGCTGATCGCGTTGTGCGGGGCGCCATCGACGTAAACCTGCATCTGGTCGGAAGCGAGAGTCAGGTCCACCGCGACAATGATGCGATGCCAGGTGTTTACCGCCGGAGCCGAGGTCCCGTAGTCACCGTAATCCCCCATGTTTCCGTAGCCCGATCGGAACCAGAGGTCGCCGTCCCAATTGCCGTTGGCGTTACCGTGGAAGACAGAACCCCAGCCGCTGTGATCAGGGTGGAGGATGTCGAGGACGAGGGAGTACTGGTTGAGGCGGGACCCGCCGCCATTCTCCGCGGCGTTGGTGAGGAAGCGGATCGCGTCCCCGGGGCTGCCTGTGCCGAAGTTGTAGTAGTAGATCTGCTCGTCGGCCCCGCCCACCAGCGGTACGCCGAAGGAGCTGCAGGTACCGAACTCACCCGCGGTTGTTCCTGCGGCACCGTCGAACGTCCCGTCGAGGCCGACGCCGGCCGCGAGGTTGCCGTCAAACTGCCAGGAGCCCGTTACGTCACCGGCTTGGGTCGAACTGTACGGGCACAACAGCAGTCCGAGGTGGAGAAGCAGAGTGCCCACAAGACGTTTAGAGATAGCTACGCTGTATTTCATCGACTCTCTCTTTCAATCTGCCGAATAATAATTACAAGACCTAAACCCACATCAGCCGAGCATGACGTACGTAAGAAGTCAACCAATCTCAACCTCGCCACCTAAACACCTGAGCCAACGATTCCCAACCAACAGCCCACCACCCTGAGCGATGCCCCGGACGATCAGCAACCAGGGGCAGGGGCTGTTTCAGCCCGCGACGAGACCCAGCTTCCGGGGCCGCAAGCTGAGCAGGGCCCATGCGCCGATTATGACGGAGAAGACAAGGATTCCAACCATGCCCGTGCCGACCCTGGCAAGCCATTCGAAGTCTTGTTCCTCATCGAATTTAAAC
>JAYGDV010000380.1:0-2468 GCA_046582735.1 Planctomycetota bacterium | reverse complement strand
GCCGCCTTCCCAGACGTAGACGGTAACCTTGTTCATTCCCGGCGCCAATTCCGCGCAGGTCATCTCCTGGCAGATACCCTGGCCTGAACCCCGGCAGGTGTTTTTATTGACCGCGATGTAATTGTTCACATCTACCCGGATGGAGTCATCGCTGGCGGTGCAGAGCTGAACCTCCAGGGGCTCCCCGGTAATGTTTTCAATGTAGGTCGTCGCGATGCCCAGGGTGTTGTCGTCCACCATGCCAAGCTGTCCGGCGATTGAGTTGTAATCGACCTGGTCCCCTGTATTGATGAAGACCCCCTCCTCGGTCTCCAGCCACTCGGAGCTGACCCAGGTGGGATCTTCGCCAATGTTCAAGGCGCCCCATCCGCTCGATGATGCTTCCGCGAAGTCTATCTGCCAGTCATCACCGGCGCGCGGGTTCTCCTCTCCTATTTCATAGGGAGCTACCCAATTGCCCATCATGTTGACCTCTCCCCCACCGCCACAGCCGAAGGTCTGCTCGAGAAGGAGCATGTTCCAGCCGGGGGTCTGGATCCAGCCGGCGGGATTATACTGAGCCGCCACTGGAGCCACTCCCAGGACAAAGACCAGGACGAACAGGAACGCGGATGCTTTTCTCATACCCAGCTCTCGCTTGTTTTCTCTAACTGACCAAATTTGATTTTACGGTAATGGTAAACTCCAATAATAAATGTACGGCTTCCATCTTCCTATATCAAAACAAGGGGCGGGACATAAGAAAGCGGCCCTGCCCCTGGAAATCCAGGGGGCAGGACCGCTCAATCCGCTAACCTCGAATAGACCGGGTCTTACCCGCAGCTGTCGAAGTTTTCGCAACCGAGCTCATCGCCCGGCGTGGGATCTTCACCGCAATCGAGGCCGGGCGCCGGGGGCCCCTCGCCACCGAGGAAGAGGAAGTTCAGGATAAAGATTCCGTCGGTCAACTGGATCGATCCATTGTCATCCGCATCGGCCGCGTCACCGCAAATCGGAGCCGCGCCACCGAGGAAGAGGAAGTTCAGGATATAGATACCATCGGTCAACTGGACAGCGCCATTGTTGTCCGGATCGGCTCGCCTGAACAGCGGGCCACCAGGATCCTGGCAGGCATTGTGGCGCGCGCAGTCAGAGTCCTCGCAATCGACCAGCCCGTCGAGATCATCATCAAGACCGTTGTCACAGATCTCGTTGACCCCGGCCCGGGGACAGGTGAACTCACAGAAGGCGCTCTGTCCGAGCCGCCCGAGGCGGTTGCGGCAGGCAACCTCCATGGCATGGACGCTGCCGGCCTCGCAACCCTCAGGAAGGGCCACATCGACAGTTCCATTACCGGAAACTTCGAGAATGCCTGCCGGCTGGTCGTCGATAAAGATCGCGACGCTGCCGCAGTCACATCCATCCGGCGAGGTCGTCACCGCGACCCGCACCAGCGATTCCGCGGGCACCACATCGCAGACCACCTCGATCTCCTGGCAACCAGGCGCCGGAGGTTCAATATCTCCATCGCTCTGGGCGATCTTCAGCCAGTTGGCGGAACCGTCCGAAGAATCGGCGGTATTGCCATTGGGGCCGACAGGCGTCAGCGCGAGGTCGATCACGTCGCCCTCAGCGAGAGCGAAGAGAACGCTGCGAGTCACACCAGTTCCATCGCGGCCGGCGATGGCCGCCATGTCCACCTCTTCGCCATTGACGAAGAGATAGCCGGTGACACCGGCGCCGTTGAGGTTGGTCTTGCGCATATGCCAGATGAGATTGACATTGGCATCGCGGTCGCTGATCCAGCGCCGCATCGTCCAGTGCTCCTCGAAGGGATCACTGTTGGAGCCGTTGGGATGGGTCGCCTCGCGACCGATCATAGTCCAGGGACCTGCCGCCGCGGTGGTAAGTTCCCAGCTCGTCCCGGTCCAGTGGTTGCCGTCAGGCGAAACCACTCCTCCGGCAGGCCCGAGGTCATTGAGGAACTCGATGAAATCATCCGGATCGTAGATGAAGTCCTGGTCGGCACTGATGTTGTAGTAGCCGCAGTACCAGCCGCCGGCACCCTGCTCACCCGCTTCGGACCAGTCGGCGGCGGAATCAGCCAGGATAACCGGGTTGGCCGCATCGTTGGGATCCGTCCCTGCGATCAGCTCGAGCGAATCGTTGAACCCATCACCATCGCTGTCGGGATTGGCGGGATCGGTGGCGGGATCACCATTGATCTCATCGAAATCGGTGAGCCCGTCGCCATCGGTGTCGGGGTTGAGGGGATCGGTGGCGGTCTCATCTCCATCGGAGAGCCCGTCTCCATCTGTATCGGTGTTCAGGGGATCGGTGCCGCCCTCGTACTCGCCGGTATCGGTGAGGCCGTCCTCGTCGGCATCGGCATCGCCTCCTGAGAGGGTGCCGAGATCGTCGGGAGAGTAGAGCCCCTCCCATCCATCGGCAAGGCCATCCTCATCCGAATCCACATTCTCAGGCTGGTA
>JAYGDV010000361.1:0-11793 GCA_046582735.1 Planctomycetota bacterium | reverse complement strand
CCGCCAAGGTTCTCGGTAGCTGAGACCTTTCGAGTTTTATTACGGGAGGCCGTCTCTTTTCCAGGAGACGGCCTCCCGTTTTTAATACTCCATCCGTGCCGGCGTGAGAAAACCGGCTTGCCGCGGGTTTTTGTTCCTCGGGCGTGAAAAATCGCTGTTATCAGAAGTACGCCCCTCTCAAGCCCCGTGGCGCTGGAGAATAAGCGTTCTGCGGCCGATGAAGAGAACTGGGAGTCTCCATTTTCTTTGACGCAGGTTTCTACCTTCGGATCTAATCATCGCGCTATGTCGAAGTTGCTTGACGGGAAAACTGCAATTGTAACCGGGGCGAGCCAGGGGCTCGGCCTGGCGATCTCGACCGCCCTGTGCGCCGATGGCGCCAGTGTTCTAATGGTTGCCCGTGAAGAGGAGAAGCTGGCAGAGGCAGCCGCCAGTCTCCGCGATTCCGGCGGAGCTGCCGTCGCCATGGTTGCGGATGTAACGGTGGAGGGAGCGCCCGATGATATTGTTAATGGAGCCCTCGGTGAGTTCAACCGGATTGACATCCTGGTGAACAATGCCGGGGTATTCGTCTGGAAAAACCTCTTCGATCTCGACTACCCGGATTGGAACCGGACCATCGACACCAACCTGGGAGCGCCCTTCCATCTCACCAGGATCGCCGGAAAGACGATGGCGAACCAGGGAACCGGCGGGTCGATTGTCAACATTGCCTCCATTCATGGGCAGGTAGGTGATCCGAATGTCGTCGCACACTGCGCCTCCAAGTTCGGCCTGGTCGGCCTTACCAAGGCGAGCGCCGATGCCCTGCGGGAACACCAGGTCAGGGTGAA
This sequence comes from Planctomycetota bacterium, assembly GCA_046582735.1. Taxonomy (GTDB): domain Bacteria; phylum Planctomycetota; class UBA8108; order UBA8108; family UBA8108; genus UBA8108. The sequence continues at coordinate 10,960 of JAYGDV010000361.1, read as the reverse complement.
TGCGATTGCCCCCGGGGCTATCGATCCGAACTCGCTTGACCGCTGGGGTGCCGGCCCTCACCAGAAGGTTACCCAGGCGGACATCGCTTCACTCGTTGTCTATCTGTCCTCGGATTTATCGAGATCGGTTACGGGCTCTGTGATCGAGATGTACGGCAGCACCCACAGTGTTATCAAGATCTGAGTAAGAACGGACCCAATCATGCCCATCACCCTTGAAGACGTTCTGGACAGGATCGAAAAAGGCGAAAGCCTCGTCGGGGAGGGGCTGAGGGGGCTCTGTTTCGATAAGCTCCGGGTGGAAAAATCGGGTTTTGTGGGCTGCGATTTTTCCACGAGTCATTTTATGAAGGCGACCCTGGGAGCCTGCCGGTTTGACCGTTGTATCCTCGACAGGTGCGATCTGAGCTACGCCGACCTGGCGGACAGCTCTTTCAAGGCAACCCGCTTCCATGGTGCGAAATTGTCCTTCGCCAGCCTGAGAGGGTGTGATTTTGAGCAGTCAGATCTGGCCGGGGTGGAAATGGAGAAATCGAATCTCACCGGCGCGGGTTTCCGTGAAACCTGTATTCGTGAGTCGGTTCTGCGCGACCTCGATTTCAGCAAAACCTCGGAGCTTCAGCACGTGGACTTCTCCGAGGGAGACCTCGACTCGGTTCTCTTTACAGATCTCCATGCCGAAGGGCTCAGCTTTCGCGATGGGAGCCTTCGCCTGGTGTCCTTCCTGGGTTCCAGGCTGGGTGGTTGTAATTTTGAGGGCTGCCGCCTGGTGAGGGTCAACCTCGATGGGGTCAGGGCCAGTGACCTGGTCTTCCGGGGGGCACGAATCAGCGAATCGACCTTCAGGTTCAGCGAACTTGACGGGGCAGATTTTAACGCAGCGCGCTTTGAGGACGCAGATCTGCGTGATGCCCGGCTCCTCTCTGCCGACATGAGAGCCTGCCGGTTTAATGCCGGGTGCCAGCTTGCTTCTGCGGTCTTCGATGGGAGCGATCTTGGTGGAGCAGTGTTGGATGGGGTGGATTTGAGCAAGGCATCCCTGAGGCGGGTCAATCTCCGCGGGGCGAGCCTCGTGGGCGCGCGCATCGATGGCTGCGATCTCGAGGGAGTCGACCTCGCAGGGGCCCGCCTGCAGACCTGAAAGTCTGCCACCTCAGCGTCTTTGTCACCGCTCTTCTGCCACCGGCGCCTCGATAAAGCTCAGTATCTTTTCGGTGGCATCGAGGTGCACGCGTATGCCGAAAGGCAGGATTGCCTGGTCAGGCTGGTGGCCTGCGGCGTAGCCAGAAAGTACGGGCACTCCCAGGTTTGCAAAATAATGATCGAAGACATCGAGCAGCCCGATCCTCCCCGCCTGCCTCAACGGGAGGCAGCCCGTGAAGCTCCCCAGGAGCACCCCCTTGTATTGCCCGAGTTTTCCGCTGAGGCGGAGCTGGTTCAGCATACGGTCGATGCGGAAGGGTTTCTCGCTGACATCCTCGAGGAACAGGATACAGTTTTTGGATCTGGGCTCGTAGGGTGTTCCGATTGTCGAGACCAGGACGCTCAGGTTGCCGCCCACAAGGACCCCCTCGGCCTGGCCGCGGCGGATGGTCTTCAGGTGGGTTCTTCCCCGCGGCCCCGTACCTCCCCAGTCGGCGAATAGCTTGCTGCTGGGCGTAAAGGCCGGCCAGAAATACTTCTGGGTGTAGGGCGTGAGCCCCTTGCCGAGAGAGAACTCCTTCGCCATCGGGCCATGGAAAACAACCAGCCCCGTTTTCGAATGGATGCCGTTGAGGAGGGCGGTGATGTCGCTGTAGCCAATGAGGATTTTCGGGTTCTTTCGGATCATTTCATAATCGAGGCGATCCAGGATCCTGGGGCTTCCATAGCCGCCGCGCAGGCAGAGGATTGCTTTGATCGCAGGGTCAGCGAAGAAGGCGTTGAATTCGGCGGCGCGAGCCTTGTCACTGCCTGCAAGGTAGCCGCGGGCCTGCAGGTAGCCGTTGGAGAGCCGGACCTTGTATCCCTGCCGGGTGAGGTTTGCCCTTGCCCTCGTGGCGCTGACCTGGTCCATAGAGCTTGCCGGCGCCACGATGCCGATGGTGTCGCCCTTACGCAGGGCAGGGGCCTTCAGGGTGGGCCTGGCTTGTGCGGGTTCTGCTTTGGCAGGAGCAGGCGGGCTGCTGGCTTCGAGGGATGGCAGCAGCGCAAGGTTCGGCGCTGCTGCGGCTTTGTGGTGCTCATTCCTGGTTAAGGCAAGAAAGAACAGCCCCGCCGGCAGGCCAAGCGCAACTGTAACCACACAGATAATCCACTTGGAATATTTCATTGTTCTCTTCACGGATACCGATGCTGCGGCACCGACTTCTCTTCCGGCCAGACAGGATACGCCATCAGCACCGGGTGGGCAACTCCCCGTAGTCTTCCGGCGCGGCTGGCTGGATGGTTTATTCCAGCTCCTGCTGCTTTTTCAGGAGATTCCTGTCGTCCGGGAATTTCTGCAGGGCATGGAGAAGGAGATCTTTTGCCTGCGGGGCGCGCGGATTTGACTCCAGGAAGTGTGATACGGCCATGAGGCAGCGGGAGGGAGAGGGCTCCTTGTAATAGGCATCCCGGTAATAGACGGCGGCCTTGATAAACTCGCCGAGGTGGCGGTAGGTTTCTCCGAGGTTCTCGTAGAGGCTGGCATCGTCGAAGCCGAGCTTCTTGGCCTCCATGAAGCGATTGGCAGCCTTGCGCAGATCCCCATCGTCACTGGTCAAAATGCCCATTCTCAGGTAGCAGGAACCCAGCTTGTAGTAGGCGTCGGCCTTTTTACCGTTCGGGAGTCTCGTCACCTTCAGCAGGTTGAGCAGTCGCCCCCTGGCGAGGTCGTAGGCTTTCTTCCTGTTGTCGCTTTCCTTGAGGTAGTTGCCCATGGCGAGGTAGGTGGTGGCATGCCGTGCCATCAGCCCGGGGTCCCTGGAGCCCCTGGCTTCCTGGAACTCCGTAACAACCCCATCGAAGTCCCCCCTGGAAGCGCATAACAACCCTTTCCAGGTGCGAACCTCGTAATACATCTCCGTTGGCTTTTTACTGTTGAGACGCCTGAGCAGGTTGGCGAACTTGAGACCTGCATCTTCGAGGTAGTCCTTGCTCTTGCGTTCGTTCCTTGTTTCGAGGTAGGTAATCTTCGCATCGTAGAAGATGACCTTGCGGCTCATGGCATCGTCTTCACCGGCCTCCAGGGCGTCCTTTACGAATCCGTAGAGCCGGCTCAATGCCTTGCGGGCATCACGAGTCAACCGCCCGGGGGTTCCCGGAGTTCGTCGTGGAGCATGGGGGAAATCAGCCGCGCGTTTAATGAAAGAATCGACAGCGATCTCCGCCACCTCGATATTCGGTTCTCCCGGTACGGCGATAGCGAAGGTTCGGGACGCGGCTTTTGAGGCTGTTGCGTAATCCTCTTGAGAGTACGCCCTTAGCGCCAGGGCCGTCTGCTCGTCGAACTCCTGTTGTCTTCTCTGCGGTTCGAGGACCCAGATTTGTTTGTAGAGGTCGGAAACTATCCGGTCCTTGTTTCCGGCCTCGTAGGCTTTCCTGACAAATGCCGCGAGTTCCTTGTCCTTTTCCAGTTTTTTATAAGCCTCAACCAGCATCCGGGATGCGGGACCGTTTTTCAGGTCAAGGGCCGTGGCTTCTTCGAGTTTTTTTGCTGCAATATTCCAGTCCGGTTTCTGCAGGCTGGTATGGACGATGGCAAGGTAGCGGAGGATCTCGATTCGCAGCGCGTTCTCATTCACGGTCTTGAGGGCGGATTCAAGGGTGACGATAGCCGAGATGTTTTTGTTGGTGTTGAGCATGACCCGCGCCTTGAGCAGCAACGCCCCGGCATGGAAGGTCTCGATCTCCAGGATGCTGTCCGCTGCGTTGGTAGCCGCATCCCATTCCTTGCGAAAGAGAGCCGCCTCTGCCTCCTTCAGGTGGGTCTTGATCCGTTCGGCGAGTTGTTCCCTGATGGCCGCCATGCGTTCGGATGTGCTGGGCTCCGGCTCCTCTTTCCGGGAGGGCTGGCCCTGTGCAGGCGTGTTCTTTTCTGGTTTCTTCTCCCCTGCAGGGCCGGGGTTTTCCCGGGGAGCGCTCTGCCCGGGCTTTCCTGTCCCAGGTATTTTTTGTGCCGTTGTGGGAGAGGTGCCCGGGTTGTCCGGCTGTTTTTTGAACTCTTCCATGATCTCGTCCTTGAAGACGAAAGCCAGCAACCCGATTGTGCCCAGTCCCAACGTCAGCAGGACGATGGTGCCGAGGCTGGAGCCCCGGCGCCTTGGTATCCGGTCGCGGAGGGCGGAGCCCATCCCGGTTTTGCGCATCCCGGTTGCCCGTTGCCTGGCAGCGAGGCGCGGTTTCAGTGGAGCGGCTTTCGGCGCCGCGACTGGTGGCGGTGCCTGTGCTGGAGGAGCAGCCTCTTCATTCTTTCCGGACATGACGCGATTGAGCGCTTCATAAAACCCCTTGGCCGACTGGAAGCGTTTTTCAGGGTTGCGCTCAAGGGCTTTCATCACCAGCTCGGTCAGCCCCGGGACCTTCCCCACTGCGGGCTGCAGTTCGTCGACGGGTATCGGGGCCCCCTGTTTGATCTTCCGGTAGACCTCCTTGGGTGTTTTCCCTGTGTAGGGTTTCTGCCCGGTAAGGCATTCGTAGATGATGACGCCAAGGGAATACAGGTCGGTATAAAACCCCATCTCCACACCCTGGAATTGCTCCGGCGGCATATAGTATGGGCTGCCGACAAAGCCCTTCTTGTCCTTCAGGCCTCCTTCGAGGCTGTTCTCAAGCTCGGTGTCGGCGATCACCGCGGTGGCGATACCGAAGTCCAGGATCCTGGGAAGCTCTTTCTCCCCGACGACCTCGATCATGATGTTCGCAGGCTTCAGATCGCGATGGATGATTCCTGCGCCGTGGGCGACCTTGAGGGCCGGCAGGAGCCTGCGGGCAATCCGAAGGGCCCGCCAGATACTCAGGGTCCCCTCCTGTTTGATCATCTGCGCGAGGGTCTTGCCGTTGACGTAGTCCATCGTGTAGTAGAGGAGCCCGCCGCCTTTAGCGGGATCGCCTTCGGTGACCCCCACATCCCGGATCTGCACGATGTGGGCGTCGACCATTTTCATGGCAACGCGGATCTCGTTCAGGAACTGCTCGCGCAGCATATTGTTCTGGCTGAACTCGGCGGGCAGAATCTTCATGGCGAGCCGGTCGCCAATGATGCCGGAGGTCATTTCAACCAGGAAAACGCTGCCGAAACCGCCCTGGCCAAGGATCTTGAGGATCTTGTACTTGCCGGCCAGGATGGTACCGACAAGTTCCAGGTCCCGGCTTTTATCCCGTTTCAGATTGGAGTCTTTCGGGCTTTCAGAGGCTGCCAAGGGTTTCCTCGCGGCTGGATTATATTGAGGAAATCATGTGAAGGGGTCCTTGCCACCACACCCGTCCGGTTCCGGCCTCAGACCCTGAAAATGATATCCGTTTTCAAACAGGAGATTTGCCGAAACAGGGTTGCCGGGCGATCTTATTGCCTGCTGGCCCCTGTCGAGGCCCGCTGCTCTTCCTCTCCGGTCAACAGCCTTGCTAAAGAAGTACCGCCGGAGCCGGGCTGAAAGCTGCAAGTCTTTCTGCTGTAGTGGATAAGGATTTCGCGTGGCGATTGTATCTACTCAATCTAGGGGGCTCCAAGGAAAATCTCTACAGCCTTTCAAAAGCGATCGATGGAGGTTAACTTGTATCGCCGTTTGAAGAGGATGAGTTACAAGGAAAAAGAGGGTTCAAGGTGGAGAATATAGCGGTTAGACGGGCCCTGCTGAGTGTCTGGGATAAGACGGGCATCATCGATTTTGCCCGGGGGCTGAAGGAGCTCGGTGTTGAGATTCTCTCAACCGGGGGGACCGCGCGAGCGCTGGCGGAGGCGGGCATCGAGATCAAGGAGGTCGATCATTTCACCGGATTCCCGGAGATGCTCGATGGCAGGGTCAAGACCCTGCATCCCAGGGTTCATGCAGGCATCCTCCATCGTCGCGACGATGAGATTCACCTGGCAACGATGGAAGAACATGGCCTCGAGCCGATTGACCTGGTGGCCGTCAATCTCTACCCCTTTGTTGAAACGGTTGCCCGTCCGGGAGTTACCCGGGAGGAGGCCATTGAGCAGATCGACATCGGGGGTCCGACAATGCTCAGGAGCGCAGCCAAGAACCATCTGCATGTTACCGTGGTGGCAAGTCCCGGCCGCTACGAGGATGTACTTGCAGAGATGCGTGCCAACGATGGAGCGACCAGCCTTGAGCTCAGGGAGGCCCTGGCGCTGGAGGTTTTTCAGTGTACCGGTGCATACGACCAGGCGATCTCGTCCTACCTGGGCGGGCAGGATTCTGCAACCGGGGATGAGTGCGGCGATCTCCCCGTCCGCCTGTCAATTGACCTTGAACGTGTAAGGGTGCTGCGTTACGGAGAGAATCCCCACCAGCATGCAGCTCTCTATGGGCGTGGCCCGACCTTCCTGGATTCGTTTGAACAGCTCAACGGCAAGGCGATCTCATACAACAACATCCTGGACCTTTGTGGTGCCCTCGAGGTGATCTCTGCTATCGAGGATCGCGGGCAGGCGGTGGCCATCATCAAGCATTCAAACCCATGTGGGGCGGCTTATGCCGCAAGCATCGAGGATGCCTGGCACAAGGCACTGGCCTGCGATCCGCAATCGGCCTCCGGTGGAATCATCGCCTGTAGTGGTGTTGTTGATGACGCGGCTGCGAATGTCATGAAAGATCACTTCATCGAGGTGCTTGTCGCCCCTGGTTTCTCCGATGGAGCTCTCGAGATCCTGAAGGAGAAGAAGAACCGCATCCTGCTTTGTTGCCGGGATGATTCCTGGGGTCTTTCTCCCGGTGCGCCCGTGTTACGTGGAGTTCCCGCCGGCCTCCTTGCTCAATCGCCCGACGATGCGGCAGACGACCCCTCCACCTTCAAGGTGGTTACCGAACGTTCGCCGACAGAGAAGGAAATGGCGGCTATGCTCTTTGGCTGGAGCATGGTTCGTTACGTCAAGTCCAACGCTATCGTCTATAGCGCATCGGATTGTCTCCTGGGAGTAGGGGCGGGGCAGATGTCCCGTGTCGACGCGGTTAAGATTGCCGCGATCAAGGCGGCGGAGGCCGGGCTTGACCTGGCCGGCTCCGCTGTCGCGTCCGATGCATTTTTTCCTTTTGCTGATGGGCTGATAGCTGCTGCCGATGCAGGGGCCACAGCGGTGGTTCAGCCGGGTGGAAGTGTTCGTGATGAGGAAGTCATTTCAGCCGCGAACGAGAAAGGCCTGGCAATGCTCTTTACGGGCCACAGGCATTTCCGTCACTGAGAAATAAAAACCTGGAGCCGCATAGAAACATGGCTGATCAAACCGTTGATCTCGAAGGCTACGAAATCGCTGGCCGTAAAATCGTCATGTACCCGGATCTGAACTTTGCCGGCCGGCTCTTCGGTGGCCAGCTGATGAGCTGGATCGATGAGGCGATGGCGACAATGGCGATGAGTCGTATGGGAACCAAGAACATCGTCACCAAGAAGTTCGGGGAGATCGTTTTCGATGCTCCGGGCCTCCTTGGCGATGTCGTTGAGATCTGGTGCGTGCCCGTCAAGGAGGGCTCTACCTCCCTGACCTTTGACTGCAGGGTGGTTGTCAGCCGTGGAGAATCCTCCCGGCTCGAGCAGATCTGCAGCTCTACCGTTGTTTACGTGGCTCTTGACGACGAGGGGGCTCCAAGCCCCTGGCGAAAGGGCGACTGATTTCCTCCCGATGCTGCCGGTTCCCGTTCGGCAGTCGGGTAATAAAACTGGTGGAGAGTTTATCGGGGAACGCTACAATGCCCGTTTACCGGGTCTTTAACATGAATGTCAATCGAGGTTATTCAGCTTGTCTGGTTTAAGGTTCCTGAGAAACCCTGGCGCACCGGGCGGCGCTCCATGGGCTCCTGTCCTGCTGTTGCTGGCGGTAGTTGCCCTATTGGCCGGGCTTCGCACACCTGCCTGGGCTGCCGAGGACAAAAAGGAAAAGCCGAAGAAACCTGCGGCGAAGGCCAAGCCGCTTACCGTTGAGCAACTGGCCGGACTCAATGGAGTGGCTCTCTTCGGTGTTCCCGTGAAGATCAACAAGGGCCGTTTTACTTTGATCTACCCCGGCACGGGCGAGTTTGATAAAGGGTTTACCTCCAAGAGCCGCGGCCGTGGCGGGGTGCTGGGTAAAATCAGCGAGGTGAAGAGTGCCGTCTTCCGCAAGAACCTGATAGATGGCCATACCAAGGGCAAGGCGACCCTGGTCGGCCTCCTGGGCGGGTCGACATTGTCCAATTTTGAACTGGTTGATGATTATAAGATCAGCTTCCGGATACGGATCCCTCAACTGACCGGGCGCAGCCGCTTCGCCTTCCTTTTGAATCACCAGGGAGGCTCTTTTGTTCAGACCAATTTCTTCCAGGACATCGTTATTGCCTCGAAGAAGATCCAGCTGAGAACAAAAAACAAGAAGTTTGCCGCTCCCGCTTACCGTTGGTTCGACAAGGGACCCCAGGGTATGCCGGTGGTAATTACCTTCAAGGCCGGCAAGCTCTCCGTCAGCATCGGTGTATTGAATGGCAAGAAAGAGGAGATGGTAGAGGTTGTGTCAACAGAGGTGAAGGAGCCTCCTCCAGGGAAGTTCGGGTTCCTCTTCTCGGGGATCTCCTTTATGATCTCCAGTCTCCGGATTGATGGGAAATTCCCCAAGGCCTGGGTTGAAAAAGAGATGGAAGTCTTGAAGAAAGCCGGGAAGCTGGTCAGCAAGTTTCCCGAGAAGAAAGCCCCTCCCCCGCTGAAGGGGAGCCGTAAGAGAGGTCCTGATCTCTCAAAGCCCGATCCCGAAGCAGAAGATGAACTATGAGATTCTCCTGTGGTTGGTTAAGCATGGTTGCGCCTGATTTTCTTTCTCCTGCCCCGGTGGCGGAGAAAATTCCGGGTCACACCCTCACAGTGGAAGCCCGAATCTAATGGAAGAGCAGGAAAAACAACCAATTGCAGAAGCATCTGCGGATGATGGCTCGGAGGGTTCATCCAGGACTACGGGTAAGTTTTCCGGGAAGCCTTTTAGCGCCTTTGATCTGCCAGCCGATGTTCTCTCCAGTATCGAGGGGATGGGGATCACCAACTGTACGCCCATCCAGGAAAAGGTAATCGAACCGATCCTCGGCGGGGGAGACATCATCGGCAAGGCAGAGACCGGTACAGGCAAGACGATCGGTTTCGGAGCACCGCTGGTAGCCAAGATCGACACCCAGCGGGTTGCCGTCCAGGGGATTATCCTGACTCCCACGCGCGAACTGGCCCAGCAGGTAGCCGAGGTGATTGAGGCTCTCGGCAAGGGCCGCGACCTGCAGGTGGTGCTGCTGGTAGGCGGCGTCCATGCCAGCGGGCAGATAGCAAAGCTGCGCAAAGGTTCCCAGGTGGTGGTCGGAACTCCAGGGCGGGTTCTTGATCTCCTGAAGGGAGGAACTCTTTCCCTTGGCTGGTGTGAGACGGTAGTTCTCGATGAAGCCGACCGGATGCTGGATATGGGCTTTATCGACGAGGTCGGTGCCATTCTCAATAAGATTCCGAAGGAGCGCCAGACCCTCCTGTTTTCTGCCACGATCCCCCAGGGCATGCAGAAGCTTCTCGGCCGCTACTTGAAGGATCCGAAGACCTACGAAACGTCAAAAGGGCTGGCAACCGTACCGGATATCGACCAGGGATTTATTTCGTTGCCTGTGCATAAGAAGCTCCCCGCATTGCGCTGGATCCTTGATGACAATCCCGATGAGACCGCGATCATTTTCTGCAATACCAAGCGCCAGGTCATCGACCTTGATCGTACCTTGTGGGGTAATAACTACAGTGCCGGTTCTCTGCATGGAGACCAGACGCAGGATATCCGCTTCGCCATCATGGATAAATTCCGGGCCGGTGATATCAAGGTGCTGGTGGCGACAGATGTTGCATCGAGGGGGCTTGATATCCCTGCGGTGGCGCGTGTTATAAACTATGATGTCCCGGAAGAGAGCGAATCCTATGTCCACCGCATCGGCAGAACAGGCCGGGCGAACAGGACCGGGATCGCGATAACCCTGGTTGCTCCCAAGGAGCGCAGGTACTGGGAGCAGGTTCTCAAAGACACAAAATTCAAGATCACCAGTCTTGACAGACAGGAAGGACGTCGCATGGGGAACACATCGAGCCGGGAGGATGGCTCCAGCAGGCAAGGTGATGACTCCGGGGGCAGGGGTGATGACTCCGGGAAAAAGCCGCACAGGCAACGAAGGAGACGGGGGCGCAGATCCAAGGATAGTGAGCAGGGCAGAGAGGGCGGTAGTGGCTCCGGTGAGCAGCGCAGCAGGCAGGGAGCTAAAGAATCTTCTTCTCGCGGGGGGGACGGTGAGGGCAAACGTTCCCAGCGCGGAAAGCCTTCGCGCGGACGGCGCGGCAAGCGCCAGGGTAGAGACAGGAAGCTGCCCAAGATGGATCCTGAATTTGAGAACAAGGAAGAGATGGAACAGACCATTGCCGAGTTCAAGGAGCAGGATGATGAAAAAAGGCAACGCCAGCAGAGCCGGCCTGCCAAGCGTACCTTCGAGGTCGTCGATGATGAGTACCTGAAGGAAGATTACTTCAATCTCAATAGCGATGTGCTTGAGCGCGCGGATGCCGAGACCGACAAGCAGAAGAAAGAAGAGAAAGCCGAGGGTGACAGGAGAAGAGGCGGCGAAGGTGGACAGCGTCGGCGTCGGCGGCCCCGTTCCGGTGGCGGCGGGCGACGAAGAGGCGGAGGCCGTTCCGGTGGTGGTGGCGAAAAGGCCGAAGGGGAGAAGCAGTCCGGAGAAGGTTCACGCCGCAAGCGTCGGCCGCGCAGGCGGAAAAGGCGTGGCGGTGGCGGTTCAGGCGGTGGCGG
>JAYGDV010000334.1:0-2172 GCA_046582735.1 Planctomycetota bacterium | reverse complement strand
GGATATCGACTTCGAGTACGCCAACGCGCTGATGCTCCAGAAAGCTCCCAACTGGATGCTGGCTCTCCAGTTCCTGCAACGAGTGCAGGCGAGGCGGGGTGATTACGGTCAGATGGCCGAGGTCCTGAGCCAACAGGCGATCTGCCAGCACAAGCTCAAGCAATTCGAACCCAGTCGCCAGACAACCGAGCGGTTTATCGCCGCCTACGCACAGCACAAGCTCATCGCTGACATACGATTTCTCCATGCCGAGAACCTGTTCCTGCTCAACCGCCTCGACGAATCCATCATCGCCTACCAGGCCTTTCTCACGGCCCACAAGGCGCATGAAAACCAACTGGCCGCCCAGTTCAGGATCGCCCAGGTCCACCATCACAAGCGCGCATGGGCCGAATCAAACAAGCTCGCTGTCTCCCTGCTGGCAAAGAAACCCGAAGGCCGCCTCTTTGACCAATTATCGTTCGTGGTTGGGGAAAACTACTTTCGCGAGGGTAAGTGGGCTCAAGCGCTCACGCCGTTTGAATCCTTCATAGCCGTCTACGTCAAGCAACCCAAGAAGCCGAAGGGGAAAGTCACGGTGAGCAAGGTAGCGAACCTTGATACCGCAATGATCCAGGCCGCCGTCTCCTATGCCCGGCTCGACAAAAAGGAAGAGGCCCTCGCCCACCTGAAGACCCTGGTGGACAATTACAATACTGATTCAGCCCACCTGCCGCTGGCGCTGGCGGAACAAGGCAAACTCTACTACGAAACCGAAGACCTGAAACGGGCCCGCCAGGCATTGGCGCGTTTCGCCGCCGAACGCAAGAACCCGGCCAACAAGATCTTCCAGGCAGCCGCCGCCGAGGTCGGCCGCGTGCACTATTACCTCGGCTGGATTGACGCGTCGGAAAACCTGCATCCCGCGGCGACCGTGAACTTCGAGATCGCCGCGGCCAGCAGCGGCGGACGAAAGGCCGCGGACGGCAGCTCGCTCGCCTCCGACGCGGCCCTGCAGCAGGGCATCGCCATGGTCAACGCCAGCGACTTTGAGAAGGCCGCCCAGCACCTGCAAAGGGTCGGCGCCCAGTATAAGGACCATCCCCGCATCGACCTGGTGATCTATTACACGGGACTCGCCTACGCCCGCGTCAAGAACTGGGCCGCCGCGGCGGGATTCTTCAAGCGCGTCGTTGAAGAGCACCCCAAGGCATCCTTCGCCGACAAGGCGCTGTATGAGTGGGCCTGGTGCGAGAGATCCCGCAAACAGAACAAGCAGGCCACCGAGCGCTATGAGCTCCTCATCAAGCAGTATCCTGCGAGCGATCTGCTGACCAAGGTGCAATCGGAGCTGGCCGAGCTGAATCTTGACGTCGGCGCCCAGGACGCGGTCATCGCCAAGCTGACAGATACGATGAAATCGGTCACCGACCCGAAACTCAAGTTCGAGCTGCGGTACCAGCTCGCCAGCGCCCACTTCAAGAAGAAGGATTACGAGAACAGCGCGCCGATGTTCGAGGCCCTGATCGAGATCGAGGGCGCTGAAAAATCCAAACTCCTGCCATCCATCCTCTTCCAGGCCGGCGAATCCCGTCTTCTGCTTACCGAGACGGCCCGCGCCTGTGAGCACTATCTTGCGGCGACCAAGAAGAGCGCACCGCCCGACCTGGCAGAATCGGTCCTGATGCGGCTGGCAGAAACCCAGAATATCACCGGCCAGCACAAGGAAGCGGAAAAAAATTACCGCCTCTTCATCAAGCAATACACCAAGAGCCAGTGGCTTCGAAATGCCCGCTACGGAACAGGCTACGCGCTTGAAAAACAGGAAAAATACCCGCAGGCGATCAACGAATACAGGCAGCTGCTGCCGGTCGATATCAAGAAGAAGCTGAAGCTCGACAAGTGGATGGTGAAGGCGCGCTACCAGATGGGCGAATGCCATTTCAACCTGCAGCAGTATGACAAGGCGATGGCTGAATTCGTCAGTGTAGATACCAACGCCCAGGGCTATCCCGACTGGCAGGCCAAGGCGGTACTCGAGATGGGCCGGATCCTGCTGGTCAAGCAGGACAAGGATGAGGCCACCTCGAGAATGAAGGAAGTGATCAAACGATTCCCCAAGACAAAGGCGGCAGGCGTCGCCCTGAAATACCTCGATGAAATCAGAACGGGCGGCTGAGAAACCGCCCGGGA
>JAYGDV010000319.1:0-3032 GCA_046582735.1 Planctomycetota bacterium | reverse complement strand
TCAGGCTCAGGTTGCCGCCGACAAGGAGCTCGTCGAGGCCCTGCAGGAACTCGTCTTTGAGCTGTCCATCGTGAAGCCGGGGGATGGTGGTCTTCATCTGCAGGTAGGCGACATTCATCGCGACCGGGTAGAAAAGAAGCCGCACTCGCCAGCGCCAGCTGCCCTCCCCCTGCAGCGGCAGCAGCAGGACGACCACGTTGACGACGACCATGCTCGTGAATACGAGGCTGTCGACAGACAGCACTCCCAGGGAGAAGATGACGTGCAGCCAGGTTACGAGCAGGAAGGCTCCGAAGAGTACCTCGTGGGGCAGGAGTGACGCCCGGAAGCTGGATAACTTTTTCAAGGCTCGGACCCCGCTTCTGAAAGTTCATCGAGGACGGTTCGGTGAGTTTCCAGGACCCGCTTCCTGAGACGTGGAAAGCGCACGCTGTTGTAAACCGCTGTTGCTAGCTTCCGCACCCGGTAATAAGAGCGGAGCCCGAGCCAGGAAATGGCTGCGTAGCAGCACCCTGCGAGCCAGAGCCCGGTTACTGCCGTTGCTGTGGCGACAGCGGCAACCCATAGCATGAGGAGCGGGCCACCGATGAGGATGCGCCAGAGCGAAATCGTGTTGGGGGCATCGGAGAACTTCCGGCCTGCCCACCAGGCACCGAGGAGCGGTGGGAGGTTGAGCACGAACGCTGCCAGGGCGAAAGGGGCGAGGACGAGGAGGAGGACCCAGTAGACGCCGCGAGCTCCGACCGGGAACAGGGGCACGCCCTGGTGGCAGAGAGGTTGCGCCGGGGCCTTTTCCATCTCGGCTTCCAGTTCCTGCCACGCCGCTGAGATCTTCTCCGGAATGTGGTTCTCGAGAGATTTGAGGGTTTCGTAGTAGGACGCCTTTGTCCCAAGGGTTGCGCTGTAGGCGATCTTCTGCGCGAGCTCCTGGTACTCCTCGCTCTCGACGTTGACCCCGATCTCCTCGAGAGCCGGGGTGATACGTTTGCGGAGCGCGCCTATCGGCTTCTTACGTTCTTCTCCGGAGAGCTCCGTCGAGATCGGCTGCCCGACGACAATCTCGACATTGCTGCGGAAAGACCAGGGCGATTCGTAAGCGATTGCGAGGGGGACCACCGTAATCGGCCGGCCGGTTTCGAGGAAATCGGCAAGGATTCGCGCCGCGCCGCTTTTGAACGGCAGGTGGCGGGGGCCCAGGTCGCTGGTACCCTCGGGGAACACAAAGAGACGCCCACCCGCCAGGAGCAGATCCCTTCCGCTAAGGAGCGATTCAGAAGTGTTGACCCGCACCTTGTCCTTAGGCCGCGATACCGGGATCCCGGTGAAGAAGAGGCGCGCCAGGAGGCCTTGGAGCAGTTGTGTCGAGACCAGGTAAACGCATCCGGGAAGCACGGTGTTGTAGACGAAGCCGTCTACGGCGCCGTTTCGATGGAGACCGAGGTAGAGCACGGGACCTGAATCGGGAACCCGCTCGGGATGCAGAAGGGAGAGCCGGTTGAAATAAAAGTTCCCGATGACCCGGTGGAAGAGGCGGTACCAGAGAGGGGGGCCTTTCGGGCCGAAGATCGATGAACCCGCCTGCGGCGAATCGGAAGTGGGTGCGCTGCCGTCTATCGACAAGGTTCAGACCTCAGGAGGGGATCACTCTTGTGTGGTGACAGCATTGAGGAAGTGGAATCATTCCCATCGCCCTGTGTGCGAACAGGTGAGCACCAGGAAGTCATGAATAGAACATTTGCAGCCCTTCTCATTCCAGCTCCTCCTGGTGAGTTAATTGCCTGCATATTCGACGCTATTAGCAGGGCTACTGCAAGTGGCGTAATCAGCGAGGCTATGGGCGGGGGGGGGTGGTGGCCCACTCTGTTCAACTTGACTTGATTTGCTCCTCATACACCTCGATCCATTCCCGGGCCGGCATCTTCGCACAGAGTTCTCCGATCAGATCATTGGGAATATCGCTGACCTTCTTGAAACGGATACAGCTCTTACCCATATTCAGCCTGGTTTTGCAGTGCTTCGGATACTCCTTCACAAACCAGTCCATTAACGAGGGGCTGGCATAGATTCCCATGTGATACACGGCGATGTGGCCCTTCTGCGAGGCGAGGCCAAGGAACGGGAGGGGAAGCTCGGGGTTCGTGTGGTAGCCGGCCTCATACAGCGAGTGAGGAACAACCCAGCCGGGGAAACCGTAGTTTAGAACCTCCTCGAACCCACGGGGCAGGTTTGCCCGTATGCTGGCCCCGAGCGTTTCCATCGGCTCCTTCCGGTCCCCGGGAAGGGCGTTGAAGTAGTCTTCTACTGTCTGAGGTTTTCCCATGACTTACCCTCTCCATGTATCAGTTGAACCCAGCCAATAGCCTATGCGAGGCCATGGGAGAGGGCAAGGAGAGGGTGCCCCCCCTGGTTGCCTTATCGCCCGGGGCAGCGCTTAGGGTAGTGGGGGTATATGCGAAAAGGGTTTTCGAAAAACCGTTTCAGCAAGTTCAGTAAATGGTCACTCCCACCAGGGACACTCCCGCCGGGTGGAAAAGTCTCAGTTGCTTTCGGGGTAATGTTGAGGACAATAACGGATGGTTTAGCGGTCAAAGGAAGTTTGGAATAAATCACAATTCAATTGGCAGGGAAGCTCCATGCGCAATGTATTGAGTGGGTTGATGTTCGCTTTGGTAGTTTGTTGGAGCGCGGTTGCCTTCGCGCAGGGTGTGGATGACGAAACGGTCAACGTCGGACCGCTCGGGATTGCTACCCAGTCTTCGGAATACAACAATGGACAGTTTCCCGCCAGCCTGGGAATCGATGGCAACCTCGGCAATTTTACCCATACGGGGGCCGGGCAGAACCTGCCGTCAACCTGGGAGCTTGATCTCCGGGCCGAGTACCTGATCAGCTCGATCGTTCTTTACAACCGCCGTGGTTGCTGCCCTTCGCGTTTTCGTGACCTCACCGTCCTGGTGCTCGATGGGCCGGATGGGGATATCCTCTTCGAGTCGGACCTGCTCAACCCGGAAAATGTCCTCGGAAATGGGGAG
>JAYGDV010000298.1:0-5755 GCA_046582735.1 Planctomycetota bacterium | reverse complement strand
CACCAGCGATGGCGAAGTGAGCAAGCTTGCCATCCTTCGCCTCTGCAGTGGGCTCGAGACCGGTTTTCTTCCCGGCCATGAGCCCCTTGCCAACGTGATCGAAAAACAGGCGAATTGAACCACCCTCGATCTTCTGGCTTTTGTAGAGCGGCCCCGCCGGCACCAGGTCCTTCCTGCCGTAGGTCTGGTTCAGCGCCCACTGTGCCAGGCGCCAGCCGACGTCCTGCTTGTTCCTGGGGTGAATGTCGTTGGCCGCGCCGATATCTGTAATCACGGCCATGCCGGTACCGGGAATGTCGAGAGCCTTTGTCTGCGCCTCACGGATCTTCGCCCAGCCGTCTCCCCCTGTGGGCTTTGGATTCTCCCTCTGGAAGTTAGCAAGCTGGACCCAGTAGAAGGCCAGGTCCCTGTTCTGAAAGGCCTTGCGCCAGCCGTTCACCAGGGCGTGCTTCTTGTGATAATAGCTGATCCCCTCGTTACCGTTGGATTCACCCTGGTACCAGATCCCTCCACGCATGGCAAAGGGAGCAAGAGGATGGACCATCGAGTTGTAGATTGCCGAGGGCGAGCTGCCACCTACCCTGGTGGTCGCCTTGTACTCCTTTACCTGGTAGGCCAGACCTGAGAGCTCTGGAACGGACTCAAAGCCGGCCTGCGTAACCCAGGGTTCGATGCGGGTGCCACCCCAGTTGGAGCCGACCAGGCCGACCGGAACGCCGAGCTCTTCCTGCAGGCGCCGCCCGAAATAATAGCCGACCGCGCTGAAACCGCTGGCCGACTTCGGGGTACAGACCTTCCAGCTTCCAGCTCCCTTTTCCCTGGGCAGGGGGCTTGTCGTGTGTCCGGGAACATCAAAGAGTCGAATGCCGGGATGGTTGGCTGCCTCGACCTCCTCTTTTCCCCGCAGACCCTGGATGAGCCTCCACTCCATGTTGGATTGCCCGGAACAGATCCACACCTCGCCGACGAGGATGTTATCGAGCGCAATCCTGTTGTTTCCCTGCACGATGAGACTGGCGGCCTCGGCAGTGGCCTTGAGTGGGGTGAGACGAATGAGCCACTTCCCATCCTCTCCCGCCTTCACGGCCCTGGACTGCCCTGCAAAAGACACCATCACCTTTTCGCCCGCCTCAGCCCACCCCCATACAGGAACAGGAAGGTCGCGCTGCAGAACCATGCCGCTGCCGAGAATTCGCGGCAGGGTCACATCGCCCCGGGCAGTTTTACAAAGCCCCGACAGGCCCAGCAGGACCCCAACAGCAAGGCAACGGTAAACAGGTTGCAGTTTCATGGGATAGCCCGGTGCATTAAAGAAGGAAGCTCACCCGACAGGCAGCTACTTGGGAATGGTGGCTTTCCCTACCTTCTGGGTGGTCCTGAAATACCCCAGCGGCTTGTCATTTACATCCGTCACCAGCCAGCTGGCCTGTGAAAAGGTGTTCTGGTTGCGGGTTCCGTTCGGGTCCAGCTCGCCATAGAGGCGGAGCCCGCCACCATACTCAACCCAGTAGAGCTTCACCTTGATAGTCTTCTTGTTGAGGAAATGGATCTCGGTTCCCGACCCCGGGACCGACCTTGGAGGTTCCCCCTCGGTGAACACTATCCACTTGAGGGGCTCGCTGGGCCGTGGAGGCGGCGCTTTGACGGCAACGATCTTGCTCAGGTCGACGCCGCGGATGATCCTTAATTCAGGCAGGGCCTTGGCAAGCATGGCAACGCCTTCGTCGGTGACACCGGTCTGCCAGACATAAAGCTGCCTGAGCTTCTTCAGCCCCACCAGATGGGCCAGAGCCTTGTCCGTAACCTTGGTCCCGTAGAGATTCAGGTACTCGAGGTTGGTCAATCCGGCGAGGTGAGCGATCCCTGCATCATCGATGGTGGTCTTTTCAAGGTGCAACCTTCCCAGCTTCGCCAGGCCCTTGATATGCACGAGCCCGGCGCTGGTAACCTTGGTCCCCCTCAGGTTCAGCCTGACTACGTTTTTCAGGGCCGCCACCTGGGCCAGCCCCTTGTCGGTCAGGCCCCTGCCGGTCAGCTGGAACTCAACCTTCAGATCCTCACTGCTGCCGGTCATGGGGCGCACCATCCCTCCCGCCTTCTTGATCGCCGCTACCACTTCAGGGTCCGCAGACCAGGCAGGAACAGCAGACACAGCAAGCAGGAAAAGGCCTGCAAAGACGCTGAACAACAGGGGTGTTTTCTCGGAGTTCAGTTTCATCTCACTCTCGCTAACAGGTTGACGATCCCACTATGTTTGCAAACTGGACGAAAACTTCAATACTCAAAATATCCGATTCGACCTCTTATTGTATCGATTCTCCGCCCATTGAGAAATAGCCCACCCCCTGCGCACCCTGTTGATCAGAACTGGAGCGCGTGTTACTTTCGAACAGTCGTGGCCGACCCACGTTGCATTCAGAACAACACCCACCACAGACGGGACCCAGCATGAAACACCTGCTTATTGCCGTAACTACAATTCTCACCCTCACAGCAACCCTCGCATTGCCGGCGGCAGACAATACCGGCGTCGGGGCAAAACCTGTATAGGGCGCAGAGATCATCCTCGATGGTTCCCGCAAGATGCTCGATGAGAAATGGACCTACTGGAAGGGCCCCCGCTTCAGCTCTTCGCTGCCGATCAAGTGGAAGGTGGTCGATGACCCCGTGGATACAGGGAAAACCGTGATCCAGACCGATGACCCCGCAGCCCGAGGTGGGCGCTATGGAACCGCAGACGTCGTCACCAAGAAAAAATACCGCGACTTCCGCCTGCACATCGAATTCCTGGTCATGAAGAAACGCGGCAACAGCGGGGTCTACCTGCAGAACCGCTACGAGATCCAGGTCCTCGACGGGGACAAGACCAAGCACGGCATGGGCGCAGTTATCAATGAAACAGAATCCCCCTACCACGCCTACAACGGGGTCGGAAAATGGAACTCCTACGATATCGTGTTCCGCGCCGCTCGCTTCAAAGACGGCAAGCTCAGCGAGAAGGCACTCGTCTCGATGTACTTCAACGGGAAAAAAGTTCACACCAACGTCACCATTAACAAGGTCTGGGGCGGCGCCAACTCCGGGCTTGATGGCGGCAATAAGGGCGGCACCGGGATTACCGACGTCCCCGGCGGGCTCAAGCTGCAGTGTGAAGGCCATGACGTGCGCTACCGCAACACCTGGGTCAAGGAACTCAAGATCGAGAAGGCTGACACGGATTTCTGAGCAGCCCCGGGAGCAAAGGCAACGATCGCATGGCAACCCATAGTGAACTTCAGAGTCTGCGCTCTCTGAAAACAGGCAAGGGCAGACGGGAGTGGAATCAATACGCCGCCGAGGGCGTCCGCCTGCTGGAGGAATCCACGCGCCACGGGGTCGATCCCGAGGTGCTGTACTGCGACCCGGGCGCGCTGTCGGACCGTGGACGCCAACTCGCCGAAGAGCTGCGCGGGCGCGGCGTACGATATGAAGAAATCGCGGCTCACCAGCTCGAGAACGCCGCGGACACCAAAACACCGCAGGGGCTCATCGGCGTGTTCAAATGCCCCGAGATCTCCCTGGAATCTCTGCAGACATGCCGCCGCCTCCTGATCTGCGATGGCATCTCCGATCCGGGAAATGTCGGCACCCTCATACGCTCAGCACACGCTTTTGATTTCGAGGCGGTGCTGCTGACGGATGAATCCGCCGACCCCTTCTCGCCAAAGGTAGTGCGCTCAACAGCCGGGTCAATCTTCGCAATACCGGCTGTCAAAACAAGTCTCGAAGACTGCCTGGGCTTCCTGGCCGAAAGCGCGTTCTCCCTGGTCACAAGCGAACCTGCGGCTGAACAGGATACCGCCCTGCTTACAGAACAGGCCTGCAGCGGACAGCTGGCCCTCTCCATCGGATCCGAAGGTAAGGGCATCTCCCCCGGGCTGCTGGAACGCAGCTCACTGCGCCTGGCAATCAGGCACTCCAGCCGGGTCGAGTCTCTCAACGCCGGGGTGGCCGGCTCTCTCCTGATGCGGGAGATCTATGAGCTGCCGGGTGATTGACGCTGGCGGAGCGCTTCGTAGAGGCAGACCCCGGTAGCGACCGAGACATTCAGGCAATCGACCTTGCCCTGCATGGGAATCTGGACAACGAGGTCGCAGGTCTCCTGGGTCAGCCGACGCAGCCCGGCGCCTTCGGCCCCCATCACCAGGGCCACGGAACCCTTGAAGTCGACATCGTAGAGCGAGGACGACTCAGCACCATCTGCTGTGCCGACAGTCCAGACCCCGTTTTTCTGCAGCTCCTTCAGGGTGCGTACGATGTTGGTGACCTGAATAAAGGGCACGTTCTCAGCCGCCCCACAGGAGATCCGTGAAACAGTCTCTGTCATGCCCACAGCCCTGTTGCGAGGCGCGATCACAGCATCTACGCCTGCCCCGTCGGCCGTTCGCAGGCAGGCACCGAGATTGTGAGGGTCCTGGACTCCATCGAGGACCAGGAAGAAAGGAGCATCGCTCGAATCAAGGATGTCCTGGAGATCGGATTCATCCCGTTCGATATATCCCCCACCCATGGAATGACGGTTCTCACGTGCCGCCGGTCGCTTTGGTTTCCTGGCCAAACTTTTATGAACTCCTTAGCAGAGAATGTCCTACTTCAACAACTCGAGCATTCCCTTGCCGAAGGCCGTACCGACCTGGGCGAAGAGCCAGGGACTACCGTAATAATGGTAGGGTCGGTCATTGCCGAACCGGCGCCACTTATCGACATTCTTGCTCCAACCGCCGGGGCCGGTGTAAATGGCATGAGCCTCCATGTCCCAGTACTTATCGGTCCTGACGCAGATCGCATTGCCCTTGAATTCCGCCATCTCGGGAACGCCGGCCTGCGCCTTCTTGATATATTCCCGCGGAGAACCGGGCTTGTCGGGCGCCATGCCATCGTTGCCCATCTGGCCGACCACAAATTTCATATTCGGCGCCTTGAACTCCTTGCGCACATCGCGGATGAAGTTGGCCATGTTCTTTTCATAGGTCAGCCAGCGGTCCTGGTATTGGTCATTCCAGCCCTGGAACCAGACGAAACCCATGATCTCGTAGCCCCGGTTTTTATAGCCCGGGAACCGCACGCCGATCTCGCCCAGGCACCCATGCACCTCGCTGACCATGTTGCGGTAGTCCTTGCCGAACTGCGACTTGTACTCTTCGGCGGTGACCATCGCACGCGCCTTGAATTTCCGCAGGCGTCTTTTCTTGTTGTCCTTCTTGTTCTGCTCGGCGGCGCGCTTGTTGTAGGCTTCGATCTTCGCCGGCTGGGCTTCGTTCCAGGCCTTGTTCTCAGCATTCTGGGCCGCGGCCATCTTCGCGTACTCTGCATCGCTGAGCATGGATGAGGGCGGCAGAAATCCGCGCGCCAGAGCCCTTCCTCCCCAGGAGGCCTTGATGAGCAGAACCTGTTCGTCGTAATGGTTTCCCATGACGTGGCCGAAGTTGTATTCGGGACCGAAACCTTCACGCGGCGCGCCGTATCCAACGGTCAGGTCGCCGTGCTTACCGAGGTAGTTGATCCAGACGTCGTGCCGGGTGCTCCAGAGATAGGTGGGAGTTTTCCGCCTGTCGATGGGATCGGTGGTTTCCTTCACCTTCTTCGTGAAGGCATCGTAGTCACCGTCCTTGATGAAGTGGGTGTAGCGCTCACGGTACTTCGCCTGGCCCACCTGCCAGGTGAGAGGCTCGGGGAAACCGCGACCCTCCATATTGGATTGCCCGGCCAGGATAAA
>JAYGDV010000238.1:0-9789 GCA_046582735.1 Planctomycetota bacterium | reverse complement strand
TGGTCCGGTTCCTTACCACGAAGTCAAAACCCCCGGGAATCGACTGGCCGTTGTAATAGCTCTTGAGAAGAACAACGCAACCCGATTCAGTGGGCCTGACCGCGTACTGCCCCGTGGCAAGGCGCACCTGGGTATAGGAGTCCGAAGGCTGGCAGGACTTTACAAGGCGGTAAATGAAAAACATGCAGTCCCCTTCCCGCCGCAGCTCATTGATAAACCAGATATCGGTACCCTGTCGAAGCAGGCCGGGTTTCCAGACTTCATGAGTGAGCACCTGGTTGGGTTTCAGCTCGGGCGGTTCATCGAGGCAGGAATTCTCGAGTTCCCCAGAGCTCTGATGTCCCGGAAACACCTTGCCGATATGGTCCATGGCATCACTTGGAATCTGCTCCTTGAACTCAGAACAGACCAGGAAGGAAACAACATCCAGGGGCTTGGCCCCGGGGATGGTAAAAACCGCCCGCGCCTCGACGATCTGCCCCTCCGCTACCTTGCGGCGCTCCTGATCCTCTTGCGAAAGAGTGGCCAGCCAGGGCCCCTCTGTCACCGCCGAACGCAGAACCCTGGTTTCGTAAAAACCCCCCTCGGGCACCTCCAACTGCTCCAGCTCCTGACGCAGACCCGCATAACGCGTACGAAACCAGTCACCCCGTCCACGCAGGTAGGGGTCTTCGTAATTCAACAGTGGCCCGCTGGCGGCAAGCAGATCCTGCTGGTGACTTGCTGTCACGCCCCCGACCCCGACCGGGTCCACCTCGCGCTCATCCTCCAGGATGACAGCTAAAACGAACAGCAGCCCGAGAAGCGCCAAACCGACCAGGTTAGCAATGATGATCCAGCGTCTCACAGAACCCGTCCCAGATATCGGGGGATTACTATCCCCTGGCTTTCTGCCTCACCATCTCTGCACTGCACCAGACGCGCACCTTCTCAGCCTGGGCCTTTCTCGTTCCCTCCGCAGACGCGGCATTGAAGGACGGCGGGAAGTTGACGAAGTAGGCCTTGATGAAACCGTAGGCCGACCGGCGAACGGTCTCATGAGCGCTATCGAGGTCGGCGAGCAGAAGTGGCAGGGCCTCCTTGGACTGGCACTGGACCAGGGCCCACATGATCGCCTTTTTCAGCGTCACGCTCTTCTTCGTGCTGGCGTAATAGCTCAGCAGGTCCTGTACGTTTTCCTTCTTCTTGGAGATACCGATCTCCATGACCCTCTCCCACCTGCGATGCCATTTCAGGTAATCCTTCCAGTCCTTGTATTCGTACCCGGTGATCTGCTCGAGATGGTCGTCGATAACCGTTCGAACCGACTTGCTCCGGATCGAGTCGCGTACACCGGCCATATCCGGAATGAGCTCACCCCGGAACTCCTGGGGATAGTTTGCGACGATGTTCTCGAGGAACTTGATCAACTTGACATTGGGACGCATGCGGATGTGGCGCATCAGGGTGGGATAGTGAATCGTCTTATCAAGCTCGGGAATAAAGACCCAGTCCCTGGCACCGCTCTCACCTGGATTGCTCTTACCCGAGACGATAATACGGCTGTTGGGATTCTTGGTGATCAGCGAGCTGGCGCGGTTGAGAATCAGCAGGGCGAAGGAAGAGGCAATACGGGGCTCTCCATTTTCGCCGTGACCATGGGAGCTGACCCAGCTTCCATCTGCCCTTTGCTGGCCAATGAGGTGACTCGACATCTCCTCGAACCAGTCGTGCTTGTTGAAGAGCTTGATATCGCCAAGGTCTCCGACCTTCTCCAGGCTGTACATTCCGTAGTAGCTCCCCGTCGGCTTCCAGTGGGTCATCAGGTAGCCGTAGCCATCGCGCACCGCCTTGTTCAAGGCATTGAGATGCTGCTTGGGGACCTTCTTCTCCAGCACTTCGCGAGCGAGAATCAATGAGGAAAGCCCCGCGCAGGTCATATTCCAGGTGGCGCCACCCTTATTGCTGTAATCAAACCCCCTTGAATAGACCTTGATACCTTCGAGACCGACCTCAGGATTTGCCGGGGTCACGACCACCGTGGTACGGCCCTTGTCGCTCTTCCTGGGCTTGGCGCCCTTCCTGGCTGCGGGCTCAGGCTCCTTCTTGTCGCCATCGATCAGCTTGACCTTAGAATTCCACTCATCGATGTCCGAAGGCCTCATCATCGTGACCCGCTCCTCGACCTCGGGACCTTTTTCCTGCTGGCCGAGAACGAAATGGTCCATGATCTTCAGCCAGACCTTTCTGTTGATCGGGATGTTCCGCTTGACCCCGACTCCAAGGCCCAGCACCGCAAACTGCACGTTGGAATTGTCAAACCTGTCCTTGGAGGGACCATAGCTCCAGCCTCCGCCTCCGGCCATCTGAATAGAAGCGAGGTTATCGACCGCCTTTTTCAGGTGCGGCCGGTAGAGCTTGCCGATGCGCGGGTCATCCTTGAACAAGACCTGCACCTTGGCCGGTGCGAGGATCAGGAGATCCTGCTCAATCTGGGAGATGGCGGCATCGAGAGCGAAGATGTAACAGGCCAGGGTATAGGTGTGCTTGCTCTTGGAGAGGCGGCCGAAGAGGTAATCAAAATTCCTCCTTACCACCGGGTGGTTGACGCTGATACCCGAGACAACCAGGGCATAGGTTTCAAGGGCAACCTGGCCCTCTTTCCTGGTGCCTACCTGCTTGCCTTTTACCTGGCCGAGAAGGTAATCGGTACCCGCATCGATGGCCTCCCCGATTCGGTCATTCGCCTGGAGGGAACCAGTTAAAACAAGTATCAGAGCCGCCGTAATGATCGATTTTCTGTTAAGAGACATTCCCGGTTCTTCCCCATGAAAAAAAATTATGCGCCTAAAAAACCTGCCCGGCTGATAATCACAGCCGCAGGCTTCCTTGGATTATCCATTGTAAAACCGCGAGGGCGATTGTCCAGCCCCGAAAGACCGGGGTCGCGCGGTCCTGTTACAGCCGCAGATCACCACAGGCGCCTGTATTGACCCCTCCGGAACCCTTTCATAGAATGCGGAGTCTTTTAAATTCCCGCTGACAGCGAACATACGATTGCGGAGCAGACCATGAAGTTATTGCAAACAGTGCGCCCGGGTGTTTTTCCCGGGATCCTCTCCCTATTGTTGAGCAGCCTGCTTTTCTGCGGCTGTGGCCCCCAGCAGGACGACCCTGCGGGCAAGGTCCTTCGCATCGCCGTGACCCCCAAGGGAACAACGCACGAATTCTGGAAGATGGTGCACGCCGGGGCGATCAAGGCCGAGAGAGAGATCAATGCCGCCGGAGGGCAGAAAGTCAAAATTGAATGGCAGGGCCCCCTCAAGGAAGACAATACCGAACAGCAGATCAACCTCGTTCGCAACTTCGTCCTCCAGGGAGTAGACGGCATCGTGCTGGCCCCTCTCGATAAAACAGCCCTCGTCACTCCGGTTCGCGAAGCGACCTCGAGGAAGATCCCCGTGGTGATCTTCGACAGCGGGCTCGACGCGGAGGTCGGCAAGGATTTCACGACCTACGTGGCGACCGACAATTACCAGGGCGGCGTACTGGGAGCGAGACGGCTTGGCGAAGTGCTCGGCGCAAAGGGGAAGGCCATCCTGCTTCGCTACCAGGTCGGCTCCGAGAGCACCATGCAGCGGGAAAACGGTTTTCTCGACACCATGAAGAAGGAGTTTCCGAATATCGAGCTGATCTCGACTGATCAACGCGCCGGAGCGACCGAAGAGCAGGCCCTGGAGAAATCCCAGAACCTACTGACACTCTTCAAGAGTGAAGTGGACGGCATCTTCTGCCCGAACGAATCCGCCGCCGCCGGTATGCTTGGCGCCCTGCGTCAGGCCGGCCTCAACGGCAAGGTAAAATTCGTCGGCTTCGACGCCAGCGAGAAGCTGGTGCAGGCCCTGGAGCAGGGTGATATCGACGGGCTCGTATTGCAGAACCCGATCAACATGGCCTACCTGGGGGTCAAGTCCGCCGTCGAGAAGATCAACGGCGGGAAACTCGAACCCTATGTCGACACCGGTGTGCAGGTCGCCACCCCGGAGAATATGAACACCGCGCAGATGAAACAGCTGCATTCGCCTGACCTTTCGCAGTGGCTGGACAATTGACGCCCGGAAATCTCACCAGGCCCGGCTCACTGCAATTTGCCCGGGTCTACCGTGCGCTTTTACCCTTCCTCAGCCTGATTGTCGTCCTCATCGTTTTCCTCCTCGTCGATCTCTTCTCCAGCGGGGGATTGGAGAATTTCATCCGGTTGATGAGCCCGGGCAACCTGGTCCTCGTAGCGAACAACAACGTCATCATCGCGCTCGGCGCCCTCGGGATGACCCTCGTGATCATCAACGGAGGAATCGACCTGAGCCCGGGATCCTCCATAGCGCTTTCCACTGTGGTCATCGCTCTCTGTTTGAAAAGCGGCCTCGACCCTTTCATCGCGCTGCTGGCAGGACTCGGAACCGGAACTGCCATCGGCCTTCTCAACGGTGTCATCATCACCCGGTGCAGGATTGTTCCGTTTATCGCCACCCTGGGAATGATGAGCATCGCCCGGGGACTGGCTAAGCTCCTCTCCAGGGAACAAAAGATCAGCGCGCCCCCGACCTGGCTCAATATGCCCCTGGGAGAAATTTACGAACCTTTCTCGAGGGGAATCCTGGCCCTGGCCCTGCTGGCCGTCGTCCTCTGGGCTGTTCTCAAGTACACGGTGTTCGGCCGCTACGTATTCGCCATCGGCTCGAACGAAATAGCCGCCCGTCTCTGCGGACTGAGGGTCGAAGGACAGAAGGTCCTGGTCTACATGCTGGCCGGGCTCTTTTTCGGCGCGGCGGCAGTCATGGAATTTTCCAAACTGACAAATGGAGACCCGAGCACCGCAATCGGCAAGGAGCTCGACATCATCGCCGCCGTGGTGATTGGCGGTGGCAGCCTCAGCGGCGGCAAGGGCAGTGTCCTCGGCTCCCTGGTGGGCGCCTATATCATCAGCCTGCTGCGCAACGGCTGCACCCTCTACCAGATACCAAACTCTGTACAGGAGATCGTGACCGGCCTGATTATCGTGGCGGCGGTCAGCATCGACCAATTGCTGCTGCGCCGCAGAAACTGACCTGCATCAACCGGCGGTTTCGGCGCCCGGGCAATACTGCAGCCCCCCGGTGGCCTCGATCTCCCGGCGGAATGACTCCTCTTCAGCTTCAGAGAGAGATCTGAGAGGCAGACGTACCGGACCGCAGTCGAGTCCGCAGAATTTCATCATGGTTTTCATCGCCGGATGAGCTCCGCTATATTTTCGGTAGACGGCCACCATCTCAGCTGAGAGGTTCTGCAGTTTCCTCGCCTCATCCATTTCTCCCCGGTCAAAGGCGGCAATGATCGCCTGGCTCAATGGGGCGGCAAAACCGTAGGTCGTTCCGACTGCTGCCCTGCAGCCAAGCGCGAGGGCCGCCAGCAGAGCCTCGTCCATCCCGAAGAGCACATCGTAGCGTCCATCCTCAAAGGACAGGCACCTGCGAATATCCATCGGGTCGGGATGGGTAAACTTGATTCCGGCAAGGCTGGAAATCCTGCCGCCGGCAAGCTCGAGGAAGTCCCGCATCGAAAACGCGACGCCCGACATGACCGGGATATGGTAGTAGTAAAAAGGAACCTCCGGCGCCGCGGCGGCAACCTGTTCACAATAATCCACCAGTTCCTCAACAGAGGCCGGACGGAAAAAATAAGGTCCGATCATGGCGATGCCATCGGCCCCGATCTGCGCTGCGTGGCGCACCAGCTCCTTCGAATCACCCAGGCAGGTGCCGCCCACGTGGACGATCACCCTGAAACGTCCCGCCGCCCCCTGTGCCCAGCGCTCCGAAACCTGCCGGCGCTCAGCGATGGCCAGGGACGGAAACTCCCCCGTTGTCCCGCAGGGAAAAACACCGGCAAGACCGGTGGAAGCGGAGTGCTCAACCAGCTTGTCGATCTGCTCGAGGTGAAGACTTCCGTCGGGATTGAACGGCGTATAGGGCGCCGAGATCAGACCGGAAAAATGCTCCATCGATCAACTTCTACCTCAAAGGGGGCCTTCGCCAGCCGAGGGGTGATTGAGTAAGAGTGGCGGGGACGCTGTAGAGAAAACCTGCCCATGGCCGGTTAGCCAGCGGCAGGAACCCGGTATAACCCGTAGGGGAAGCCGGTTTTACTTCTTCAGCAGGCGCCGCTTCTTGCGGGCCCGGCGCTTTTTCTGCCCGATTTTTCGTCTTCCGCGATGCTTTTTGCGCATCCAGCACTCCTGTGAGTCAATTGGGTCGTATGGTCCGCCGCAAAAGAGCGCGATTGTATACTCATAGCCCTCTAAAGCAACGAGATTATGGTCTCAGAACTGACAACTCAAGGGTGATTTAGGAAAGATGCTTCCAGACCCCTGCCCAGCAGGTAATCATTCAATTCTGTCGCATCCCCGTGATGCGTCCTCACATTACGGGCCCCGGTTTCCTCGATCGTCTTCACCAGCTGCTCCCAGTCGGCATGGTCTGAGAGTGTGAAACCCTTTTCGTAGCCGTATTTACGGCAATCCTCAAGGCCCATCCAGCCGGAGGCAAAAGCAGTTACCGTATCCCCGAAACGCCGGTACCAGGAAGGCTGGAGATACTTCGGGGGCGCCAGGATCAGCGCACCATCCAGTGTACTGCCGTCCAGTTTCCTCGGCACCACCAGCGTCGGAGCCAACTCAATCCCCGCACGGCGGTAACACTCGTTGTACGGCACAGCATCCCTGTGAACGTAGATCTCCCGGTCGCACAGGGAATTGAGCCCGGCGAGAATTCTCTGCAGTTTACCCAGCACATAACAGTAAAGGATCGATACCTTCCCGCTGCGGCGGTTTTCCCGCCACCAGTCATTGATCTCACCCATGACGACTCCGCCCGGCTTCCACTTCGCGCCCTTTCGGGCAAAGGTCGCCTCGGTGACGAACGTATCACAGGGCACCACCTCGAAAGGCTCACAGCTGGGATCTTCATCCCGCTTGTAATCACCCGAGACAACCCAGACCTCGCCCTCGGCCTCAACCCGAACCTGGGCGGAGCCGAGAACGTGCCCCGCCGGATGAAAGGAAACCGTAACACCGTCGAGCTCGACTCTTCTGCCGAAATCAAGAGCTGTCAGCTTCGGCTTGCCGCGCAACCGCAGGCGCATCAACTCAGCTCCGGAGCTCGAACAGTAATACTCCCCGCAGCCCTGCCTGAAGTGATCCATGTGCGCATGGGTCACCAATGCTCGCGGCACCCTTCTGCAGGGATCGATATAGAAGTTGCCTGCCTGGCAGTAAATCCCCGCTGAGCTTTCTGTCAAAACCGGTTTCAATGGGACGTTCCTTTACTTGGGAGATGCCTGCCCCGCTGCTGCGGGGCAGGTACTTTACTTGCACCGCCACCCTCTTCGTCGCATTATCTTGCAAGGTTTACCCAAGAGGTGCAATATCGATGGACATCAGGAGGATCGACCCGGAAGAAGCACGGCGGCTTCTCGACTCCCAGGAAGGCTATACCTACCTGGATGTCAGGTCGGAAGAAGAATTCGCCCAGGGGCATGTTCCGGGCGCAGTCAATATTCCCGTGGCAACCCGCAACCCACTCGGACCGGGCCTGGTGGCTAATCCGGATTTCAACAGGCAGGCAGATGCGCGCTTTGAAAAAGACAGCAGGATCATCACCGCCTGCCTGCGCGGCGGAAGATCTCTGAAGGCAGCCATGATGCTGATGGCCGGGGGCTATACAGAGATCGTCGATATGCAGGGTGGCTACGATGCGGAGCTCGATGCCCTCGGCAACGTGGTCGTCGAGGGTTGGGCAAGGCGTGGCTTCCCCACCACCACGGAAGAAACCGACGACGACGAAACACCGGAAAATAGTGAATAAATGAGCAACCCATTCAAGAGCGAAGGACGGTTCGTCCAGAAAGTAGAGGCCACCCCGCTGGTTGAGGTACGGCTCGACCCGGCTGGAGCGGGAATCTGGTGCAAGCTCGAGTTTCTCAATCCCAGCGGCTCCACCAAGGACAGGATTGCCCGCTACATGGTTGAGAAGGCCTGGCGTAACGGACGAATCGAGGAGGGCGGCACCGTTATAGAGGCCTCCAGCGGCTCTACCAGCATCGCCCTGGCAATGACCTGCGCCCAGATGGGCCTCAAATTCATTGCCGTAATGCCCGAGGGCGTAAGCAGGGAAAGACAGCTGACCATCCGGGCCTACGGGGGCAGGGTTATCCTGGTACCGGCGGAAGAGGGCATCCACGGTGCCCTGCGCAAAGCCGAAGAGCTCGCAGGCGAGACAGGCGCCCTCTACACAAGGCAGTTTGAAAACCCGGACAATGCCGAGGCCCACCGGGTCTGGACCGGGCAGGAGATTCTCAAGCAGATCCCCGGGGGAACCGTCGATGGAATCGTCAGCGGAGTCGGCACAGGCGGCACGATCGTCGGCCTCTACTCAGCCTTCGCCGAGGCCGGCTGCGAGATCACTCCTTTTGCGGCGCGGCCGGTTCGCGGCTCCGCCCTGCAGGAGCTCGAGTGCTGCAGCTTCAGTCCCTGTGTGCCGGGCGTCGTAGAGGAGAGCGTCTCAAAACTCTACCGCGAGGCGCAGCTAGATGGACTCGTCGAGCTGGACATCAGTGACGACCTGGTCTTTGACACCGCCAGGAAACTCATCCGCCAGGGCTTCCCGGTGGGGCCGAGCTCCGGGCTGAACTACGCTGCTGCGCTTGAAGCGCAGGACAAGCTTGGCCCCGATGCGAAGGTCGTCACCGTGCTCCCTGACCGGATGGAACGGTATTTCTCGACGGAATTATTCGACGCCCTGGACGGAGAGAACTGAGATGGACAAGATGATGCTCGCAGTCCGCAAGATGGAGAGAAAACCCGGGCTGGTCGTCGATGAAATCCCCGTGCCGACACCGGGAGACGAAGAGGTCCTCGTTGAGGTACAGGCCGCTGGAATCTGCGGAACGGATCTTCACATCTGGAAATGGGACGCCTGGAGCCAGCAGCGAATCAACACGCCCCTGACTCTCGGACACGAGTTCTCGGGAACGGTCGTTGAAACCGGCTCCAAGGTGGAGCATGTCAAGTTGGGCGATTTTGTCTCGGCTGAATCGCACGTCACCTGCGGCATGTGCTACCAGTGCAGAACGGGCCAGGCCCATCTCTGTCCGCGCACGCAGATTCTCGGAGTCGATCGAGAGGGTGCCTTCGCCGAATACGTCTGTGTTCCCGAAAAGGTGATCTGGCAGAACGATCCCCGCAAGATCTCGCCGGAGATCGCCGCCCTGCAAGAGCCCTTCGGCAACGCCGTCTTTGCCACCTTGAACCAGGACATCACGGGCAAGAGCGTCGCCATCCTCGGCTGCGGGCCGATCGGGTTGTTCAGTGTCGGCATCGCCCGTGCCAGCGGCGCCTCACATGTATTTGCCAGTGACCTCAACGAAATGAGACTCTCCCTGGCCACTGAGATGGGAGCCGATGCCACCTTCAATCCTTCATCGGGCGCCGACACGGTTGAGGAGCTCGTCGGCGCCAACGAGGGCCGGGGGATCGACGTCGTGCTGGAGATGAGCGGCTCACCCATCGCGATCAATACCGCCTTCAAGGCCGCCAGAAACGGCGGCACCGTGGTTCTTTTCGGCATACCCTCCGACCCTGTCGAGATCGACATCGCCGAGAACATGATCTTCAAGAACCTCCAGGTGACCGCCCTCAACGGCCGCAGGATCTTCGACACCTGGTATAAGACGCGCTGGCTCCTCGCCAATAAGGTGGTTGATCTCCGCCCGCTG
>JAYGDV010000222.1:0-1547 GCA_046582735.1 Planctomycetota bacterium | reverse complement strand
TTTCACTTTGCTCGACGACCAGTGGCCGCGAACGTTCGGTTCGCGGAAGGAGTTCTCCACCTTGATTGGCCTGGCTTTCACCAGGCACTTGTACCCGCGGGACTTGGCCCGCGGGCCACAGAGCAAGCCGGCCACCGCACTTCGGGAAGCCTCGAAGCCCTCGTCCTTCGCTGCGGCCTTCAGTTCGTCCAGCGTTATGCCCACGGACCGTATCCTGTCGTCCTTCCTTCTACGCTCCGCCCGTGGCGATTGAGCCGAGACTCGGGCTTCAGTACAACTATCCCTACGCCTGGCAGATGGGAATCACCATGCCGGCCGATGCATCTCCCCTGGTGACCCCTAGCCTGGGGCCCTTCGAGGGAGTCGTTCGCTCCCAGGAGCGCTCTCTGCGCCTCAACAGTGTTGCGGCCCGCAGTGGTGTCTCCCTGCTTCGAAAAGGCAGGTACAGGGATGCCGGCCTGCTGCTGGCAAGGGCCTACCGCGACAGCGATGACCCGATCAATCCCCTGCTGCTGGCCGAGGCCCTCTTCGGGCTGGGGAAATACCAGCATGCCGAGCTGGTGCTGCGCAAGGCACTCGAGTCGGCAGGCGCCCTCGGCGTTCTTCCTGAAGACGTGGCGGGACACTTTCCCTCTGCCAAGGTTTTCGAGGAGCGTCTCGCGGACCTGGTCAAGAGCGGCAAGCATCAGCTGCTCAGCGCCTACATGTCGCTTTTTGCCGCCGATGGTTCTTCAGGTATTGCAGGGCTCCTGGCGCTGATGAAAACCGACGAACAGGCCGGCAAGCTCTACCGGCACTATCTCGACAGGGTCTTCGGCCCGGAAGAAGAAGCTGGTGAAGCTCCCGCCGAAGGCAAGGCCCAGTAGTTTCTACGGGGCGCTTCCACACGGGCTCATCTCATGATTCTGAACCGGGCACTCTCATCCAGAGACCGGGAAAATGAATCCGGGTGCTTCCCTGGGTTGGAGGTGGAATCCCCCGGATGAAAAACATCCCTGAAATCAACCACTGCAGCCCGAACCCCAGGGCCTGGTGGTGCTCGCAATGCAAGGCGCACACTACGTTTCAATATACAACTCTGCCGGACAGGGATAGCCGGGGAAACCAGGATGTTACTGTGCTGCACAACTGCGGGGCCTGTAACTTCAGGATGTTTCGTGCGGCTGAAGCGATATCGCACAGAAAAATCGGCGGTGGCCTTGGAGTTTTAATGATTTTAGCGGGTGTGGTCTTGAGCATAGTTGAGGACAACGAGTTTCAAAGCAGTTCTATTCTAGGGATCTGCTTTACTGCCTCCGGTATCTTCTTTGCTTCCTTTATCTTGATGAGTGTTTATTTGAGGAAATGGTCTTCGTGGTCTTCGACCCAGAAGAGCAGATCTGAAGAGAGCCTCCAGGATGAAGCCCTCGAACATCCTTTCCAGCCGGAATACGTGAACAATAGGGCTTTTACCGAATGGGCGGAACAATTCCTCTCTTCTGAAGAGGTGGAGCAACTGCACGAGAAATATGGTGGGGGTGAGAAGGAGAGCTCTCCTGGCCCCGGGG
>JAYGDV010000220.1:0-13702 GCA_046582735.1 Planctomycetota bacterium | reverse complement strand
GGACTGGTCTCGGCGGCGAACGCCAGGGTTGAAGGTGTTGAGAGAAAAGGGGCTGGGGTCATCTTCAAGCTGCAGCGAACCAGCCTCCCCTCGTTTTCTGATGAAGGTGGGATCCAGGAGGTTCTCAGGGTCCAGGGGCTTCGCTCCGGGAAGTACGCATTGCGGGTAGATGGGGCCGAGGTGTTGCGGGCGGATGCAAATGAATGGAAGGCAGGGGTCCGTATTGCAGGGGGGCCTGATTTTGACCGGATTGAAAAAATCCGGAAGCTGGCTGTTGAAAAGAACTTCTTCTACTTCCATCGCTACCGGCCCGCCAACTGGCCCTATATTTACGGGTTCCGCAGGCATGAGCAGGGCAACAATGCTGTTGAGATTCCTCTCTTTGATCCGCTGATCAAGGAGAAGGAGGCCGCAATTGCAGCGCTTCGCAGTCCGGTGGCCCGGACATATGAACTTGCCAGGGTGAAAGGGGGTGCGAAGTGAGAAAACCGGGAAATCTTATTTTGAGCGCTCTTGCCCTTCTGCCGTTTGCCACCCTGGAACTCCGGGCCCAGAGGAATTTGAGAAAAGCGCCGAAGCCTGACCCTGTGGTTGAGCTGACCCAGTTCCAGCCCGCGGAAGGATTCGAGGTAAACCTTTTTGCTGCCAATCCGTTGATCGCCAAACCGATCAATATGAACTTCGATGCAAGAGGGAGGCTCTGGGTGGCCAGCTCGGGCGTCTATCCTCATATCAAGCCCGGCCAGGTGCCTAATGACAGGATCCTGATTCTTGAGGACACAGACGGAGATGGCGCAGCTGACAGGTCAACGGTCTTTGCAGGCGGCCTGCTGATGCCCACCGGGGTGATTCCCGATGACAACGACGGAGCCTATATCGCCAACTCCACGGACCTTCTCTATATGAGAGACCATGATGGCGACGGGAAGGCCGATGAGAAGCGCGTGGTGCTCTCGGGTTTTGGAATCGAGGACACCCACCATATTCTCCACACCTTCCGCTACGGCCCTGGCGGCAATCTCTATTTCAACCAGTCCATCTACATCCACAGCCATATAGAGACGCCCTACGGTGTGCGCCGGATGAATGGGGGGGGAATCTGGCAGTTCAGGCCGGAAAAGCTGAGGCTGGAGATCTACGTCCGGGGAATGTGCAACGGGTGGGGGCATCACTTTGACCGCTGGGGGCAATCATTCGGTGCAGATGGGGCCTACGGGGATGGGGTGATCTACCTCATGCCCGGCGCGACGATTATCGGGTCGCCTACCAGCCGTAAGATTATGCGAGGTCTTAACCCGGGAAGCCCGAAGGAGTGCGGCGCCGAGATTCTCAGCGGAAGGCATCTCCCCCCTGAGTGGCGAGGGACCTTTGTTACCAATGATTTTCGTGCCCACAGGGTTCGCCGTTACCAGATCTCTGAGAACGGCGCAGGGTATTCTTCGAGGCAGGTATCGGAGCCTCTTCGCTCCAGGCATATCGCTTTCAGGCCTGTGGATGTAAAGATGGGACCGGATGGAGCGATTTATTTCGCTGACTGGTACAACCCGATTATCCAGCACGGGGAGGTGGATTTCCGCAGTCCTATGCGCAACCACCAGCACGGCCGGGTCTGGCGCCTGACTGCGAAGGGGCGCCCCCTGGTTAAAAAGCCGAAGCTTGTCGGGGCGACGGAGACAAGGTTGCTCGAGCACCTGAAAGACCCCGAAGGCTGGACCCGCCATCACGCCAAACGGGTTTTGAGCCATCGCTCTTCCGCAAAGGTGGCGACGGCTCTGGGGGAATGGGTCGGCAAGCTTGATCCGAAGGATGCAGAGACTGCACATCATCTCCTGGAAGCACTCTGGACCTACCAGACGATCGATGTCGTAGAACCCGGGTTGCTGGGCCGGCTCCTTCGTTCGCCTGATCACAGGGTTCGGGCGGCAGCCACCCGGATTGTGGGCTACTGGCATGACCGGCTGGATGACTCCCTGTCATTATTGGCCGTGCAGTTGGTTGACGAGTCCCCGCGGGTTCGTCTCGAGGCCATCCGCACCCTGGGACTGATTGGTTCCCGGGAAGGGGGCGCTACTGCTGAGGTTGCTATGGAGCTGGCGATGACGGCACTCGACCAGCCCCTGGACCCAACAGGCGCTGCCTCTGGAAAGGGTTCTCGCAGGCATTTCAAAGATGGAGGCGTTGCCGCGGGGTTGCTGGACTATGCTCTGCACATAACAGCAGTAGATCTCGAGCCCTGGTGGCTGCCCGCTCTTGAAGCCGGGAAAATTGATTTTGGCGGCAACTCCAGGCGCCTTGAGTTCGCATTGTCTGCGGTTGGCACCAAGCGTGTCGTCGGTCGGATGGTGAACCTGGTCAGGGAGGGAAAAGTTCCCCCCGGGCGCCAGGGTGGACTGCTTGAGATGATCGCGTTACAGGGAGATCCGGGCCAGCTGGCCTTTGCATTCGAGAAATCGGCCGGCAGGGTTGGTGTCCTTACCGCGCTGGAGCGCTCCGCGCTCGAGAGGAAGGTGCTGCCTTCCGGCGGCAAAGAGCGTGTTGCTGATTTGCTGAAATCTTCCGATGCCGGGGTTCAGGCTGTGGCTGCGCGCCTTGCGGGGCTGTGGAAAGCAGTCGGCCTGCGCCCTGCCCTTGAAGCCATGGCCTGGAATTCCTCCGATGCCACGGCCAGGGGCGCTGCACTTGACGGGATCGCCTATTTTGCTGACAAGGCCAGCGTGGAATTCCTGAAAAAGCAGGCAGGAGTCGGCAGGCCACGGGGACTGAGAGCCCGTGCAGTCTCTGCCCTTGCGACGATCGACAGCGCAGGCGCTGCTGAACTTGCAGTTGAGATCCTCTCGATGGGAGGAGAATTCGACAACGGCAGTATCTTTACGGCTTTTCTTTCCAGGCAAGGGGGCGCGGATGCGCTTGCGAAGGCCCTGGGCGGCAGGAAGCTGCTGGACGATACTGCCAGGGTCGGGATCAGGATTGCCGAAACCCGGCGCCAGCCGGGGAAATCCGAGGGGCCTGAGTTCAGGCTTGTTGAAGCCTTGCGGCTGGCCGGTAACCTTGGCGATGAGACGCAGCGGTTCAGCCCTGCTGAGATGGAGAAGCTTGCGACCGAGGTTGTGAAGCTGGGTGACCCGGCGAGGGGGGAGGAGATCTATCGCAGCAGCTCGCTATCCTGTCAGAAATGCCATGCTATCGGAGGGGCTGGGGGGCTGGTCGGGCCGGACCTCTCGAGTATTGGAACCACGGCGCAGCTCGATTACCTCATCGACTCTATCTTCGATCCCAACAAGGCGATCAAGGAAAACTACCATTCCACCTCGGTTGTGACCCGGGATGGGAGGGTCCTGACCGGGATCAGGTTGCGGGAGACTCCTTCCGAACTTGTTCTGAGAGATTCTGATGGGCGTGAAATACCGATTCGTCGCAGCAATATCGCCCGGGCGGTAATGGGGGGCTCCCTGATGCCTTCGGGGTTGACGGGATCTCTTACCAGGGCGGAACTTCGGGATCTGGTACGGTTTCTTTCAGAAATCGGGAAGATCGGTGAGTAATCGGTTGGTAATAAGTCAACTGCACGACGCTGGAGGGTTCTTGAGAAGGTGCCTGTGGGATTTGAGAAAGGTGGTAAATCGGCTGTGGCCGGGCCGGGAGATGCCGGCTTGAGCTGGATTCCGGCTTATAGCAGGGTTTCCGGAGTCTTGCCGCTGTCAGCCCTTTCCCCTGGTAAGAACAACGGTGCAGGATACGCCTGGTGCCAGCTTCGCGTGGTGACGGCGGGGAATCATCGTCTGAGTCTTAACTCTTTTAACGGACTTCAATTATGGGTGGGTGGAAAAGAAATCAGGACGGAAAAGGGCAAGAGCAGCAGTGGCCTGCTTCAATTGCCTGTTGGGGTGCATCCTGTTCTTTTCAGGGTAGATCCTGGCAAGCGCAAGGAAGGGATCCTTTGTGCCGTAGATGAAGTGCCTGGCTCCAAAGGCAGGGCTCAATTCGTTGTCGGCGACTAGGATCCCTGGCTTCAATCGGTTCCTGCAGCACTTTCCGTGCAATATTCTGCCATTAGAGCCGGAATTTGCCGTTGATTGGGGCCCATTAAAAGTTGATATAAACTCCGGTTTCAAGGGTTCTTAGGGGGCTTGTGGGGTATTTGTATATTTAAGGCCATATACTGCTTTATCAGGCTTGCGTTAGGTTCTCGTTACCGATAAAATCTGGGTTCTGGAATATTGTTAACACAACAGCAGTGGGTTGTTCGTGTAACTGGGTTGTCTCTAAGAAAAAAGGGAGGGGACATGAGTAGATATAGTGTCCACATCTTCGGAGTTGTTGCGTTTCTGTTGCTTTCTGGCCAGATAATTGGCCAGGATACTTCACTTGGTTTTGGTGGCGATGCCTGTGGAAGCAGGATTCGTGGAGATGCGGGGTCGACAGTGACCTCGTCAATCGATTGCGTTCTCACGACTGAGAACAACCCTGGAGACCTTGGCGCCCAGGGCTGGTCGATCAGTGTCGCCGGTGATGGGCTTCTCATTACCGATATCACCGTAGAAGGAACTGCGGGTGCGCGGGGAAATGCTGGTGGTTTCGTCAAGTCAGAAACGACCGATCGCAGTGGCGTCCCTGGTGGCGGTGCTGACAATGATTGTGATGGGCTGCTCGGCGCTGTCAGCGCAGTTGTCCTCTCATTCGTTGCCCCGGTCACTCTCGATGCCAATGGATCTGCAACCATTGCCATTCTCACGACTGAAGGCACTGTGCCGGGCGCTGGTGAAACGAGCACCGGAAGTGTTGCCTATGCTGACGGTTGCCGTGGTGTAGGACAGCCTGTCCGTAACGCTGTCACGCTCAATGCGCAGACCGTAATCCCCACCCTCGGAAGTTGTAGTATCACCCTTGCCGGCGCGCAGGGCGAGATCTGTGACAATGGTGTGGACGACGATGAAGATGGCGCCACCGATTGTGACGACACCGATTGTGCCGATGCGGCCAATTGTAATCCTGAAGGCGACTGTGCCGATGGCGTCGATAACGATGGTGACGGCGATGTTGACTGTGCCGACACCGATTGTGCAGCTAACCCTGCCTGTCTCGGCGATGTCGTACTCAGTTTCTCCGGCGACGACGCCGCCCAGACCTCATTCTCGAACTCGGCCTTCTCGCAGTCGGTAGATTGCGTCCTGTCCAATGCCAACAACGAGGGCGATGGCCCCCAGGGTTGGTCCTTTGGAGTGACCAGCAATGGCCTCGATATCGACGGGATCTCGACTGACGGGACCGCCGCCGATGGCGCCTCAGATGCAGGTTTCGACCTGAGCGAACTGACCGCCGATGGCGGAGCCATCCAGGTGACGATCCTCAGTTTCGACCCGATGGTTGCTCTTGACGCCAATGGTTCGGCGACGGTAGCCAGTGTCAGTGTATCTTCGACCTTCCCGGCCGGTGTTACCGAGACCAAGAGTCTCTCTTACACCAGCGGGCTGGTTGGATCCGGCCTTGCGGTCGAGAACATTATCGCCATGAACGATGCTGATATTGAGCCGACCACCTCAGGGTATGAAATCTCCCTGACCGGTATCAATAACAACTACGCCACCATGGACTTTGATGCAGACGGCAAGGCAGTGATCGCGGATATCCAGGCACTGCTGAACTACCTCTATCTCGGTGGTGGAGCACCTGATTGTGCCGCAGCGATGGACTTCAACGGTAACGGACGGATCAACATTGCAGACGCAGTGTCCGGCCTGAACTGGCTGTTCACGCACACCGGTACCACGCCCGCCGCAGGCGCAGGTTGCCAGGTTTACGACGGCTGCGATATTGCCGCTGCTTGCCAGTAAGCCCGATTGAAGCCGTGGCTGGTTAGTCCAGTCGCAGCTGAAAGGGCCGGGACTTTCAGAGTCCCGGCCCTTTTTTTGATGCATAGTTTCCGCCCCGGGGTTGATTTGATTTCCCGGAAGCAGATAAACACCCTGGGGAGTGCGTAGTCTTAATTGCTTTGCACCTGCAGGGTTGGGGCTTTAGCTGGGAAACCAGGCCTTGAAACCCAGGCTGAACTCACCAAGAACCCGCATTTTTAAAGGGTTTTGCGCCAAACAGGGGCTTGCAAGGAAGGCCAAGTACCGATAAACTTCCGGGCAGAAATGGTGTTACCCTGATCACAGGGTGTTTCTCGTGGTTTGGTGGTCTCTACTTAGAGGCGGAAATAGGGAGGAGTAGGAACATGTACAGGTTTCGTGTTCACGTATTTGCGGTTGTTTCACTGTTGTTGGTAACTGGGCAGCTAGTTGGGCAGGATACAGAGTTCGGTTTTGGTGGAGACGCCTGTGGCGGCAGGGTCCGGGCTGATCCCGGCAGCACGGTTACGTCCACTATAGATTGTACCCTGACTACCTCTAACAACCCTTCTGACAGTGGTGTCCAGGGTTGGTCGCTCAGTGTCGCCGGCGACGGTCTTCTGATTACCGCTATTACGGTAGAAGGAACGGTTGGTGCGCAGGGAAACAGTGGCGGTTTCGTCAAGTCCGAAACGACTGACCGCAGCGGAATTCCAGGCGGTGGCGCTTCAAATGATTGCGAAGGTAAGCTCGGTGCCGTCAGCGCCGTGGTTCTTTCA
Source organism: Planctomycetota bacterium (assembly GCA_046582735.1). Taxonomy (GTDB): domain Bacteria; phylum Planctomycetota; class UBA8108; order UBA8108; family UBA8108; genus UBA8108. The sequence continues at coordinate 7,095 of JAYGDV010000220.1, read as the reverse complement.
TTTGTTGCGCCGGTTACCCTGGCCGCAAACGGGACAGAGACGGTGGCGATTATTACCACCGAAGGAACTGCGCCGGCAGCCGGTACCGAAAGTAGTGGAAGCGTTGCCTATGCGGATGGGTGCCGTGGTGTAGGACAGCCGGTCCGTAACGCCGTCACTCTCAGTGCCCAGACCACCATTCCGTCTCTTGGCAGTTGCAGCATTACCCTGGCGGGTGCGCAGGCCGAGATCTGCAATAACGGAGCGGATGACGATGAAGATGGCGACATTGATTGCGCTGATGCCGATTGCGTCGACGCGGGAAATTGTAATCCCGAGGGTGATTGCGGCGACGGTATCGATAACGATGAAGATGGCGACACTGATTGCGCCGACTCCGATTGCGACGGCGTGGTCTCCTGTCTCGGTGATGTCGTGCTCAGCTTCTCCGGTGACAACTCGGGGTCAACCGGTTTCGCTGCAGCCACATTCTCCCAGACGGTAGATTGCGTTCTGACATCGACAAATAACGAGACGGACAATGGCGCCCAGGGCTGGTCCTTCGGGGTCACCGGCGACGGGTTCAACATCGATGCGATTACCACTGATGGAACGGCGGCCGAGGGTGCCTCGGATGGAGGTTTCGACCTGAGCGAGGTAACCGCTGACGGCGCCATCCAGGTGACGATCCTCAGCTTCAATCCATTTGTCACGCTTGCGGCAAATGGCTCTTCCACGGTGGCGACGGTCAGCGTATCAACTACCTATCCCGAAGGCAGCGCGACCAGCAGCCTGTCTTATACCAGTGGTCTTGTCGGGTCAGGCCTTGCGGTTGAGAATATCGTAGCCATTAACGACCTTGACGTTGAACCGGTCACAAGCGGTTACGAAATTACCCTGACGGGTATCGTGACCAACTTCGTAACGATGGACTTCGATGCTTCGGGTGAAGTTAACATCGGTGATATCTCCGGCCTCTTGAGCTGGTTGTATCTTGGTGGAGACGCTCCCGGTTGCCGGGAAGCCATGGACTACAATGGCAATGGGCGGATCAATGTTTCAGACGCTGTGTCAGGGCTGAATTTCCTGTTCACCCACACCGGCACTACGCCTGCCGCGGGCGCCGGCTGCCAGATTTATGATGGCTGCGACCTTTCTGTCGGTTGCCTGTAAGTCGGTTGAAGCCGTGACTGGGCAGTCCAGTCGCAGCTGAAAGGGCCGGGACTTGAAAAAGTCCCGGCCCTTTTTTTTTGTCAATTTTTCAGGTCGTTCGTGCTGGAAGACATTCGAGGGTATTTCTTCGAACGTGCAAGAGTATATGAGGGCTGGATGGCACGAATTCGGTCACTGTAGAGGTACAGGCGTGCTTACGCCTTGTTAGCCCAGGGCCGCGGGAGAGTTAAAGGAGGCCGGGGAATAGCGTTGGAGGGCCCCTGGCCTGTGGGCCGGGAGCAACCAAGGGGGTTGACGCGGGAACCCAACTACCGATAAACTCCGCGCAAAGAAGTGTTGTCAGCCTGATCGCAAGCCGTATTTCGCGAGACGGGTTGTATGTATTCAGAAGAGAAGAAGAGAAGAAGAGAAAAGAGGGGACATGAACAGATCCATTGTTCACGTACTTGCGCTAGGTTTGTTTTTACTGATTTCCGTTCCGGCAATTGCCCAGGATATTGAGCTCGGCTTTAGTGGAGGTGCCTGCGGCAGCAGGGTGCGTGCCGACCCCGGCAGCACGATTACGTCGTCGATCGACTGCGTCATTACCACCTCAAATAACCCCGGCCCCAACGGCGTCCAGGGCTGGTCGATCAGTATTGCCGGTGATGGGCTCTTGATCACCGACATCACGACGGATGGGACTGTTGTTCCCGAGCTCATGGTTACTGGGTTCATAAAGTCTGAATTGACCAACCGAAGTGGAATTGCCGGTGGTACTACTGTTGATGATTGCGCCGGACTTCCGGGCGCTACAAGCGCCGTTGTCCTTTCTTTTATCCTTCCCGTTACTCTGCCCATCAATGGGTCGTCGACCATAGCAGTCATCACGGCCGAAGGCACTGTGCCGGCAGGCGGCGCGGAAAGTTCCGTGAGCGTTGCCTATGCGGATGGGTGCCGTGGTGTAGGACAGTCAGTCCGTAACGCGGTCACGCTCAATGCGCAGACCGTAATCCCCACCCTCGGAAGTTGTAGTATCACCCTTGCCGGCGCGCAGGACGAGATCTGCAACAACGGCGCCGATGACGATGAAGATGGAGCCATCGACTGCGCCGACACTGATTGTGTCGATGCGGGCAATTGCAGTTCCGAGGGCGATTGCAGTGATGGCATCGACAATGACGAAGACGGCAATACCGATTGCGATGATTCTGATTGCGCCGGCAGCGCCGCCTGCCTGGGCGACGCGGTCCTCAGCTTCTCCGGCGATAACGCTCCCCGGACCGATTTCTCCGGCGCCGATTTCTCTCAGTCGGTAGAGTGCGTGCTGACCTCGTCTAATAACGCGACTGCCCACGGAGCGCAGGCCTGGTCCTTCGGCATCACGGGCGACGGCCTCGACATTGACGGGATCACTACTGACGGCACGGTGGCGGAAAACGCCTCTGAAGCCGGGTATGACTTCAGCGAGGTGACAACTGAAGGAGCCATCCAGGTGACGATTCTCAGTTTCGCATCATTTGGCACGCTTCCTGCCAATGGTTCGTCAACGGTAGCCATTCTCAGTATATCTTCAACCTTCCCCGCCGGTGCCACTGAGACCAAGAGTCTTTCCTATACCCCCGGCCTGGTGGGATCCGGCCTGCAAGTCGAGAACGTCATCGCAGTCAACGACTTCGATGTCGGTCCTTCCACGCTTGGTTACGAAATCACCCTCAGGGGGATCGACAGCAACTTTATGACAATGGACTTTGATTCCTCCGGCCAATTCGACATCGGCGACATCTCGGCCCTTTTGTACTGGCTGTACCGCGGTGGTGATGCCCCTGACTGCCGGGATGCTATGGACTACAATGGCAATGGACGGATCAATATTGCGGATGTAGTGTCAGGACTGAACCACCTTTTCGTGCATACGAACACGGTGCCGACTGCGGGGGTCGGGTGCCAGGTTTACACCGAGTGCGACATTGCCGGCGCCTGCCTGTAAGACGATTGAAGCTGGGGCTGGTACCACCAGCCACAGTTAAGAAGGCCGGGACTTATTGGAGTCCCGGCCTTCTTTTTATACCGATTGTTTCCGTTAACCGCCGCAATGATGTTTCCGCGTGCCGGTTATCTGCGGGGAAAAGCAAAGCCGGGCAGAGGATCTCGCTGGCCGGGGCAATGGGGCCGCCCTGCGCGCTTATCGGCACTTTCATGCATGGAGATGCCGATAAAGGGCTCGGGAATGTCGCTCAACGGGCAGCTGTGGATATATCTGACTTTCCCTGTCGGCAGCATCCACTATATCGCCGATAAATCAACAGGGTCGGATTGCTATGGCCCTTTTGTACTGGTTGTTCTGCGGCGGGCCGGCTCCCGATTGCAGAGATGCCATGGACTATAATCAGAATGGCCGGATCAACGTCATCGACGTCGTTTCGGGTTTGAGGTATCTGTTCATTTATACGTATAGACTCCCCGCTCGGGGAGCCGGTTGCCAGGTTTACCCCGGCTGCGATGCGTCCGCTGCCTGCCAATAAGCCGTTTAAAGCTGCTGCTGGGCGGACTCGCCACAGCTGAAAAGGGCCGGGACTTGAAAAAGTCCCGGCCCCTTTTTTTGCCTGGATTCCCGCCCCGCGTGGAAATCGTCCCTGCAAAAGGGCCCTGGAGAAAAGATGTCGATGCGCCGGTATTTGGCGCAAGTTGGCGACAATTATTGGCAACTGCTCATTCGGGATCGAGGGTGGGGGATTTCACAAGCTGTTGTTATGACAAGACCTGCGAATAAAACAGGACGAATAACCCGGTTCGGCACCCTCCTTGCCACTATGGATATTGAAAGGGAAGCCCCCGGGGAAGGGCGCCAACGGATATGGAGGTCAATCAGTTCAACCAGGTTCTGGAGAGGAATGAAAACCATGAAAGTAAAAACGTTCGCGGCCACAATCGTCCTGTTTGCAGTTTTTCAGGCTGTTCAGCCCAACATTGCCGAGGATCTCGGTGACGTGGATGCGGGTTCGACCGCCGCCGAAAACAAGTTCATGTCGATGGACTTTGACTCTTCGGGGCAATTCGATATCGGCGACATCACGGGACTCTTGTACTGGATGTACCGCGGCGGGGCGGCTCCGGATTGCAGCGATGCAATGGATTACAACCTGAACGGCCGTATTAACATCATCGATGCCGTTTCCGGGTTGAGGTATCTGTTCATGCATACCAATTCGGTTCCGGCCATGGGCGCCGGTTGCCAGGTTTACGCCGGCTGCGAACCGGCGGATGCCTGCCATGAGTGATGTTTCGGCCTGGTCAACGATGGCCAGAAGGAGAATGAGTGATCAACGATGGCCAGAAGGAGAATGAGTGAAATGAAGGTGAAGCTAGTAATTTCAGCGATCATGCTGGGGGCGATCTGTACAGGCGAGACCGTTCAAGCTAAGAAGGGGGGCGGCGCGCAGGTAATGGAGGCACCGGATGATGCGGGTAAAAAACCAGCCACCGAAGGCCTGGTTGCTTTTGTGAGCATGGACTTCGATGGTAACGGCCGGGTTGACATAACCGATGTCCAGGGGATGATAGACTGGCTGTATCTTGGTGGTACGCCCGCAAGCTGTCCGCCGGCGATGGACTACGATGCAAACGGCCAGGTCAACGTTACAGATCTGCTGGGGTTGATGGAATGGCTGTACCTTGGCGGGCAATCGCCCTTTTATCCCGACACCGTCATTGTAAAGGGCTGCCAGGGCCCCTGAGCTGCGCTCGTCCAGCCCATCCGGGCTTGGAGGGTCAGTGGCCGACTGAGAAGTCATTTCGGCCGGTGCGGTCTTTTCCACGAAGGAGCCAGAGGGGGCGCTCAGAGAAATCGATGGTGTAGCTGACACCTACGCTTGGAGTGAGCAGATCCCGCTTGAAGTGGGACGAGCCGGGCATATAGCGAATAGCGATGCCGGCCCGCCGGCGGGTGGATTGGTTGGGATTGGAACCATGTACCAGGTAGGCATCGTGCAGTGACACCTCACCGGCCTGGAGCTCGACATCCACCGCTGCGCCGGGATCAAATTGCCCATCCGCGACGCGCTGATTGAGGACGATATCTGTGCGATCTTCCTTACAGTGTTCGAATAATTCCCGTTGTTGATGGGAGCGGGGAATGACCCGCAGGCAGCCATTGTCGGTCATGCTGTTATCGATGGCGATCCAGGCAGTGCAGGTTGCAAGCGGACGGATCGGCCAGTAGTGTCCGTCCTGGTGCCAGGGGACCTCCATGCCGTCTCCGCCGGGCTTGCAGAACACCTGGCACCCCCAGAGGATCACATCCGGCCCGATCAGCTGGCTGACGATTTCGATGAGTCCTTCCTCACGCGCGAGGTCCATGAAGACGTCATCGCCGGTTACTCCTTCGCTGGCCGGGGTCTTGATGTGTGCGCTGACGAGCTGTTCGGGTCGGACGCCGGGATTGGCCTTGATGACCCTGTCGAGCGCATCTCTGAGCTCGGCAACTCTTTGTTCCTCCAGGCGGTACCGGGGTATAAGGAAGCCCTCCCTTGAGTAGAGTTCAATCTCGTTCCTGGTCAGTGAAACCATCAGGCGGGCTCGAAGAGGACATCTGTCTCGATAGTCCTCGGAAATGGAAAGGTGGCCAGTAAGTCGATTACATTCTCGAATCGGCAGGCCATGTAGATCTCAATAAGAGCTTCTCGGGAACGCCTCTGCCCTTTTTCACTTTATCTCAGCGAGGGGGGCTGCCCGAAGGGTTTTCTGGCTGGGAACGAATAATGCTTCTGTCCCTGGTGTTGAGTGCCGGCTGCAGACGACCGGCGGAGAAGGATTGCATTGCGACCGATCAGAATTTATCATCGACTGCGGGTCAAAGAGTTTACGGAATATCCAGGTTTAGAAAGTTCTCACCGGGCTGGAAATCGAATGAAAAAATATCAAATGGTTCTGGGGTTTCAATGGAGCCGCCTCCTGCAGGGACTGGCATTCCTTTTCCTGGTATTTGTTTATTGCACCGGGCCTGCCGAGGCTCGCAGTTGCAGGGTGGACCTGATCCCCAATGGCGAGGTGAACAGAAGTTCAAACTGCCACGTAAATCCCCGCGGCGGCGGGAGACGGAATTCGTTCGGCCGGGATGTCGAGGATGCACTCAACCGGGGTAACTGTTCGGAATTCTGGGTAGCTGAACTGGCCGCGCTTGACTCCGATGGAGATGGGCGTACCAACGGCGAGGAGCTGCTCGACCCCCGGGGCCTCTGGGCGGAGGATGATCCGCAGCCTGGAGACGAATCCCGGGTCACCCATCCCGGAGAAGAAGATGATCCTCCTCCCCCCAAGCCAAATCCGTATGTTCGCGGCGACTCCAATTCCAGCGGCAGCGTGGATCTTTCGGATGGGGTTTTCACTCTCAGCTTTCTTTTCAGAAGCGAGAGAGCGCCGGGTTGCATGGCAGCCGCGGATTCCAATGGAGATGGCGCCCTGGACATATCTGACGCGGTCTTCGTCTTTCTGTATCTTTTTGCCGGGGGATCGCCACCCGGGAACCCCTTCCCGGAATGTGGAATTTCAGCGGATGTGGCGGAAGAAGATTGCGAGGCAACCGGAGCATGCGGCTGACCTTTCGTGTGCCGGGAGCTTCCGGACTACGGGGCCGTCAACAGGGACTTCTCATTCCCGCCCAGGGCATGCGGTCCACCCGGGGAGGAATTATCAGGCTGCCACACCTTCGCCCTCGATGTTGGGATTGTCGATGGCAAGCCTGATGGCCTCGTAGGGCAGCCAGAAATCAGCTCCAACCAGGTTGATATAAGCCTTCGGGTTGTCACTAAGGGCCACTGTAACCTGGGTCCAGCTGACAGGTCCGATGGACTGCTTCTTCTTGTAGTAGAACCACTTTGAATCAGGGTCTGTCGACTTTTCAGCCCAGCTGCGGGCCATCCAGGTGGCGGCTGAAAGTTCTTCATCGTCAATCTTCCCGTCTTC